>NZ_JBFUGE010000136.1:0-13278 GCF_056403075.1 Ideonella sp. P3_A4
GTTCTGGTGGGTCGGCATGAAACACCATCCGCTGCAGCTGATGGTGCATGGCGAGCGCATCGCCGAGTTGCGGCCGCGTGTGCAGGTTCCAGGCGTCAAGCTGCTCGCCAGCCGCTCGGCCGGCAATCCGAACTACCTGTTCATCGATCTCGACATCGCCCCCGGCGCGAAGGCCGGCACGATCACGATCGATTTCCTGCGCGGCAACGCCGTGGTGCTGCGCCAGCCCTACGAACTGCGCGCCCGCACACCCGGCGCGGCCCAGCGCCAGGGCTTCGGCCCGGCCGATGCGATCTACCTCGTCGTGCCCGACCGCTTTGCCAACGGCAACCCGGCCAACGACAACATCGACGCACTCGGCGACCCGGTCAACCGCGCCGACCATGGCGGCCGCCACGGCGGCGACCTGCAAGGTATCGCCGAGCACCTGGACTACATCGCCGGCCTCGGCTTCACACAGCTGTGGCCGACGCCGATCGTCGAGAACAAACAGCCGAAGTACTCGTACCACGGCTACTCGGCCACCGACCTGTACCGCGTCGACCCCCGCTTCGGCAGCAACGAGGACTATCGGCAGCTCGCTGAACAGGCCCGCACCAAGGGGCTGGGCGTGATCATGGACCTGGCGCCCAACCACATCGGCTCGGGGCATGCCTGGATGCAGGACATGCCGGCACCGGACTGGCTGAACCACCCCGACCACTACGTCGAGACCAACCACCGCCATGTCACGGTGCAGGACCGCTACGCCGCGCCCAGCGACAAGGCTGGCATGACCGATGGCTGGTTCGTGCCGACGATGCCCGACCTGAACCAGCGCCAGCCGCTGCTCGCGACCTACCTGGTGCAGAACGCGATCTGGTGGATCGAGTACGCGGGGCTGTCGGGCATCCGTGCCGACACCTACCCGTATTCCGACAAGGCCTTCCTCGCCCGCTGGTCGGGCGCGATCATGGCCGAGTACCCGAAGCTGTCGATCGTCGGCGAGGAGATGACGGACCACCCGGCCATGGTGGCGTACTGGCTGCGCGGCCACCATAACCACGACGGTTATGTCTCGCACATGCCGAGCATGATGGACTTCCCGCTGCATGGCGCGATGCGGCAGGCGCTGGTCGAACCCGAAGGCCAGGGCTATGGCGTCGGCTTCGGCCGGCTGTACGAGGCGCTGGTCGACGACCTGCAGTACCCCGAGCCTTCGAAGCTGGTGCTGTTCGCCGGCAACCACGACACCAACCGCGCCTTCTCGGCGCTCGGTGAAGACGGAGCGTTGATGCGGCTGGCGCTGGTCTACCTGGCGACGACCGCGCGCACGCCACAGCTGTTCTATGGCGATGAGCTGCTGATGACGAGCCCGATCGAGCGCAGCGACGGCATCGTGCGCAGCGACTTTCCCGGCGGCTGGGCGGGCGATGCCACCAACGCCTTCACCGGCCAGGGCCTGGGCCCGGCCCAGCGCGAGATTCAGGCTTTCGTGCGCCAGCTGTTCAACTGGCGCAAGGCATCGGCTGCGGTGCAACGCGGCCGGCTGATGCACTACGCACCCGACCGTGGCACCTACACCTACTTCCGCACCGACGAGAAGACTGGCGCGCAGGTGATGGTGGTGCTGAGCAAGTCCACCACCGAGGTCAGGCTCGACACTCGCCGCTTTGCGGACGTGCTGCCTGCGAACGCCAAGGGCCGCGATCTCTTCAGTGGCGCAACGCTGGACCTCGGCCGCGAGCTGGTCGTGCCGCCGCGCTCGGCGCTGGTGATCGATGTGTCAAGCCAGTGAGTTGTTAGGTCTGAGCTAGCATCGGTGTTTTCGAGGGGGCGTGCCCATGCCAACAACCATTCGTCGGGCCTCAGCCATGCTGCTGGCCGCCGTCACCGTCGCCTCTTGCGGCGGCGGCGAAGAGTCACGTGAAGAAACCTGGGAGGTGCAAAGCAGCGAGCAGGAGTGCTACGGCTTCATGCCCACGCTGTGCCTGCAGACCCGCACCAGCGCCAACGGCGCCTGGGGTTTTCAGTACGCCGGCATCCGTGGCTTCAACTACGAGATGGGCTACCGCTATCAGGTGAAGGTCCGCATCACCAAGGTCGACCCGCCGCCGATCGACGGCTCCAGCGAAAAAACGGAACTGATCGACGTCTTGGCCAAGACGGCCGTCCCGCGCAGCGAGACCTTCGACATCTCGGTCACCGAGCCATCATCGATCACCAAGCTCGACGACACCACCTACCGGTTGTTCAACCGCCGCACGCTCACCTGCACGGCCGAGAACTGCCTGGTCATCGAAGCCGCGCGCACCAACGGGCTGGGCCTGCTGCTCGAGTTCGACCACCAGAACTCACCCACCGGGCCGATGCACCTGCTGGGCATCGTGTGCAGCGCGCCGAGCGCCAGCTTCCACGCCGCCTGCCTCGATTGAGAGAGAGGCGCGTTCATCCCCGTTCGTGCTTGTCAAAGGCGCGCGAAGCGCCGCCGCCTATCAAGTGGCGTGCGCGGATCTGGCTTCGCCAGTCCGCTGCGCGAGCCCCCTCGGGGGGCAGCCCCCGGAGGGGGCGTGGGGGCCAACTAATGGTGCCGCCGCTTGACCTCAGGCACCGAGAACTCGCGTCCGATCACCGAGCGGGCGTACAGGTAGTTCAGCTTGGCCCGGTCACTCAGGCTGTCCAGGTTGACGCAGCCGGTGGCGTCGCATTCGAAGGCGTAGGCGCGGCCAGCATCGAACAACGATTGGAATCGCAGCTCGTAGTGGCGGCGGTCGGGAAACTGCAATCGAAGATCGGTGTTCATGGTTTTTGCCCTCCAGAACGACATCAACGCGGGCCGGTTGGCCCTTGGGCGCATCTGACGCCTGAACAGGCTCCATTGGCATCCCCAGCCCGCGGGACGCCCATCCCCTGCATGTGGGACGTGCGGGGGTCTTGGGCCTCAAGCGGCCACACCTTGCGACATATTCACGTCCCTAGAAGGCGGGTGGTCGCGTTGACGCAGGCCGCGACGGCACCTGCCGCGCCTGGATCAGGGCAACTTCGCCCCGTCCTTCGTCGTGATGCGCCAGCCCCAGCCGTCCAGCGCCAGATCACCCAGCAGCGGGTGGCCCGACAAGGACTGCGGGCTGGGCGACAGGTTGACGACGACCGTGACCTGGTCTTCGTCGCGCGTGCGCTGGAAGGCGAACAGCGTCGGGTGGCCCAGCTCGACGATCTGCAGCGGCCCGCCGAGTGCGCCGTTGACCAGCGCCGGATGCTCGTGCTTCAGCTTGAACAGGCGGGTGTAGAAGTCGCCGAGCGGGTAGTCCTTCCAGGCGATCGGGTCTTTCTCGAAGAACTTCAGCCGCTTGTCCRGCCCGCCCTCCTGGCCGCCGTAGATCAGCGGCATGCCGGGCAGCGTGGCGGCCAGCACCGCAAACGCCTGCAGCGAAGGGCCGAAGGCCTCGGCGTCGCTGGCCTGCCACGAGTTGCTGTCGTGGTTCGCGGTGTAGCGCATGCGGTAGGCGTCCGCCGGGTAGGCCTGCTTGGGCTGCGTCAGGAAGTCCACCAGCACCGACTTGCCGGCGTTGCCCTTGGCCACCGCCTTGAACACGTCGTACAGCCCGAGGTCGTAGGTCATGTCGAACGCGCCGTCGTGCATCACCGGCGCGTCCCACTCGGCCAGCATGAAGACCGGCTTGATCTTGTCCAGCGCCTTGCGCGCATCGCGCCAGAACGGCATCGGCACCAGGCCGGCGACATCGCAGCGGAAGCCGTCGACATCGACCTCGYGGACCCAGAACGACATCGCCTCGATCATCGCCTGGCGCAGCCCGGGCTGGGTGTAGTCGAGCGCGACGACGTCCGTCCACTCTTCCTTGTGTTCACCTTCGCCGAAGGTGACCGGGTAGATCTCGCCCTTGGCGTTCTTCTTGTACCAGTCGCGGTGCTGGCCGACCCATGGGTGGTCCCAGGCGGTGTGGTTGGCCACCCAGTCGAGGATCACCTTCATGCCCAACAGATGCGCTTGCTGGACCAGGTCGCGCAGGTCGGCCATCTCGCCAAACTCGGGGTTCACCGCCTGGTAGTCGCGCACCGCGTAGTAGCTGCCCAGCGTGCCCTTGCGCTGCTTGATGCCGATCGGGTGCACCGGCATCAGCCACAGGATGTCGACGCCCATCGCCTTCAGCCGCGGCAGGTGCGCACTGAAGGCCTGGATCGTGCCCTGCGGCGTGTACTGGCGCAGGTTGACCTCGTAGATCACCGCCTGGCGCGACCAGGGCACATGCGTCACGTTGTCGGGCGGCAGGGCTTCGGCGGCTTGGACAACAGCGGGCATGGCAAGGCTCAGGCCAAGCGCCGCCAGCAAAGCACCGGCCAACGCAGGTCGGGACAAACGGCGGCAAGGCATGGCGGCTACTCCGTGGTTGGTGCCTTCATCAGCAAGGCAGTTTCAACAGCTCGAAAGGGCCGCGCCCGCTCGCGGCGGTGATCAAGCCCAGCACGCGGGTGGTCTCGGCGTCGATCATCGGCCAGCGGAAACGCCAACCCCAGTTGCCGCCCAGCACACCCGGGATGTTCATGCGGTGGCTGCTGGGCAGGCCCAGCACGTCCTGCAGCGGGAACACCGCGATGTTGGCGACCGAGTTGCAGCAGGCCCGGATCATCGCCCAATGCACGTCGTGATCGCCGCAGACGAGGTAACTGCCTGCAAAAGCGCGTTCGCGCGGGCTGGCGTGGTCCCACCAGCCGCGCACGGTGTCGTTGTCGTGCGTGCCGGTGTAGGCCACGCTGTTGGGCGTCCACATGTGCGGCAGGAACTCATGCGTGCCGTCGCCGCCGAATGCGAACTGCAGGATCTTCATGCCAGGGAAACCGCAGCCGTCGCGCAGTGCATGCACGTCCGGCGTGATGTAGCCCAGGTCCTCGGCCACGATCGGCAGCTTGCCCAGCGCTTTTTCGATCGCGTCGAACAGCGGCTTGCCCGGGCCGGTGAGCCAACGGCCGCGCTTGGCATCGGGGCTGTCGGCCGGGATCTCGTAGTAGCCGGCAAAGCCGCGGAAGTGGTCGATGCGAAACACGTCGGCACTGGTCAACGCCCGCTTCACGCGCGCCGTCCACCAAGCGTAGTTCTCGTCGGCCATCTTGTCCCAGCGGTACAACGGGTTACCCCAGCGCTGGCCCAGCGGGCCGAGGTCATCGGGCGGCACGCCGGCCACGACGGTGGTCTGGAAGTTCTCGTCCAGCAGGTACAGGTCGGGCCGCGACCAGCAATCGGCCGAGTCGTGCGCGACGAAGATCGGCAGGTCGCCCATCAGCGACACGCCGCGCTCATTGGCATAACGTTTCAGTGTGGCGCACTGGGTGTCGAAGCACCACTGCACGAACTTCCAGAATCCGATCTCGGTCGCATGCTCGTTGCGCGCAGCGGCCATCGCGGCCTTTTCGCGGCGGGCCAGCGGCGCCGGCCATTCCCACCACGGCTGGCCACCGCGCGGCGAGCGGATCGCCATGAACAGCGCGTAGTCGTCGAGCCAGCCGGCCTGCGCTTCGCACCAGGCCTTGTGCGCGGCCTTGTCAGCGGGCGTCGCTTTGGCGGCGAAGCCGGCGGCAGCGGCACGCAGTTGCGCCTCGCGCCACGGCAGCACGCGGCCGTAGTCCACGCAAGCGGCGTCGAAGCCGCCATCGGGCAAGGTGGGCGCGGCCAGCCAGCCACGCTCGACCAGCGGCTCCAGCGCGACCATCCATTGGCTGCCGGCAAACGCGCTGACACCCTGGTACGGCGAATCGCCCGGGCCGATCGGCGTGCTCGGCAGCCACTGCCACAGGCGCTGGCCGGCCGACTGCAGCCAGTCGACAAAGCGGAACGCATCGGGGCCGAAATCGCCGATGCCGTGCGGGCCCGGCAATGAAGTGATGTGCAGCAGCACACCGGCGCTGCGCTGGGTCAGGTCCATGGGACTCCTCTTCTGATCTTCAGGCTTCAGGTGCTGCGTAGAACGAGCAGGCTTCGTGGCGGAGCAGTCAGGTGGCCGCTGGCCGCGCTGGCATGGGTCGGCGGCAGGCTGCCGCTGCTGTCCAGCCGCAGCTGCCAGGCGCCGGGCGGCAGCGTGAAGGGCTGCGGCGCCACGTCGGGGTTGAACAGCAGCAGCAGCGACGGAACACGTGGGTCGTGCGCGCGGATGCGGCAGGCGAACGCGAGGCAGCCGGGCTCGTGCCAGTCATGCACGTGCATCTCGCTGCCAACCGGTGTCAGCCAGGTCAGGAACGCATCGCCGGGCGCGCCCGGAGGGTGGCAGAACCAGCGGTCGTGGTGCAGCAGTGGCTCTTCGCGCCGCAGGGCCGCGAGCTCGCCGACGAAGCGCGTCAGCCTGGCGTCGGCGCCAGGCCAGTCGAGCCAGCCGATCGGGTTGTCCTGGCAGTAGGCGTTGTTGTTGCCGCCCTGGCTGTTGGCCAGTTCGTCGCCGGCGTTCAGCATCGGCGTGCCCTGGGCCAACATCAGGGTGGCCAGCATCGCGCGGCGCACCCGCTGGCGGGTGTCGCGGATCGCCGGGTTGTCGCTCGGGCCTTCGACGCCGAAGTTCGCACTCAGCTCGCCGTCGCGGCCATCGCGGTTGTCTTCGCCGTTGGCGTGGTTGTGCTTCTGGCCGAAGCTGACCACATCGTTCAACGTGTAGCCGTCATGCACCGCCACGAAGTTGACCGATGCGCTCGGCGAGCGCTGGCCGTGATGGAACAGATCGCTCGATGCGGTGAAGCGGCGCGCGAACTCGCCTCGGCTGACCGGCACCTTCGCCTCGCGGCCCAGCCAGTAGCCGCGCACCGCGTCGCGGAACTTGTCGTTCCATTCGAGGAAACGGCCCGGGAAGCGGCCAACCTGGTAACCCTCCGGGCCGGCGTCCCACGGCTCGGCGATCAGGTGCACCTGGGCGAGCAATGGGTCCTGCCGCAGCGCGGCGAAGAAGGCGGCGCTCGGCTCGAAGCCCAGGTTCGTGCGGCCCAGCACCGGCGCCAGGTCGAAGCGGAAACCGTCGACGCCCATCTCGTGCACCCAATAGCGCAGCGAGTCGAGCACGAACTGAGCGACGCGCGGGTGCGCCACGTGCAGCGTGTTGCCGCAGCCGGTCAGGTTCTCACTGCGGCTCTTGTCGTCGGGCACCAGCCGGTACCAGCTCTTGTTGTCCAGCCCGCGAAAGCTCAGCGTCGGGCCGAACTCGTTGCCTTCCGGCGTGTGGTTGTAGACCACGTCGAGCACGACCTCCAGGCCATGTTCATGCAGCGTCGCGACCATCTCGCGGAACTCGCGGGTCACCGCCGCTGGGTCGTCGGGTTGTGTCGCGAGCCGCGGGCTCGGGCAGAAGAAGCCCAGCGTGTTGTAGCCCCAGTAGTTGGTCAGGCCCTTGTCGGCCAGGTGCGGCTCGTCAACGGCGTACTGCACCGGCAGCAGCGACAGCGTCGTGACACCGAGGGCCTTGAAGTGCGCGATCGCCGCCGGGTGGGCCAGTGCGGCGTAGCTGCCGCGCAAGGCCTCGGGGATGCTGGGATGCAGCTTCGAGAAGCCCTTGACGTGGACCTCGTAGAGCACGACATCGGCTGGCGCGTGGCGCGGGACGTTGCGGCGGCCCGGTGCTTCGCCCAACGGCTCAGCGACACGGGCCTTGAGCGCCGAGGTCGCGTTGTCACGGGTGTCGAACGAGCGCGGCCCTTCGGGGTGGCCGAGTTCGTAGCCGTGGTGCTCGGGCATCCAGGCGAATCGGCCGACGATCTCGCGCGCACAGGGGTCGAGCAGCAGCTTGTGCGGGTTGAAGCGGTGACCGTCTTCGGGTCGGTACGGCCCATGCGCGCGGTAGCCATAGACCAGGCCCGGCCCGACGTCGGGCAGGAAGCCGTGGAAGACCCCATCGTGCGGGCCGCTCAGCGCATAACGCTTCAGCTCGCGTGACCCTGCGCTGTCGAACACGCACAGCTCGATGCGCTCGGCGTGCTCGGAGAAGACCGCAAAGTTGACGCCACCGTCACGCGGGTGGGCGCCCATCGGTTCATGGCGGCCGTCGAGCAGCTGCAAGGGCAGGCTGTGGTGCATGGAGACAAGAGAAAGGTCAGGCCGGAATCAGGAAGATCGTCGCCAGCGGTGGCAAGGTCAGCGCGATCGATGCGTCGCGCCCGTGGGCTGGCACCTGCTCGACGCGCAAGGTCGCATCCTTGTTGCCCATGTTGCTGCCGCCGTAGTGCGCCGAGTCGGTGTTCAGCGCCTCACGCCAAACGCCAGCGCCGGCCGGCACGCCCAGACGGTAGCCCTCGCGCGGCACCGGTGTGAAGTTGCTGACGACGATCACCTGGCGGCCCTGGCCGTCACGCCGCAACCAGGCGAACACCGAGGCCTCGGCGTCGTCGTGGCTGATCCACTCGAAGCCCTCGGGCTCGCAGTCCAGCCGGTGCATCGCGGGCTGCGTGCGGTACAGGCGGTTCAGGTCGCGCACCAGGCTT
This sequence comes from Ideonella sp. P3_A4, assembly GCF_056403075.1. Classification (NCBI taxonomy): domain Bacteria; kingdom Pseudomonadati; phylum Pseudomonadota; class Betaproteobacteria; order Burkholderiales; family Sphaerotilaceae; genus Ideonella; species Ideonella sp. P3_A4. The sequence continues at coordinate 8,449 of NZ_JBFUGE010000136.1, forward strand.
TGCACGCCGGCGTGGCGCGGGTCGTCGAGCCGGCGCCACGGCAGGTGCGCGTCGTGGTGCCATTCGTCGGGCTGCGCGAATTCCTGGCCCATGAACAGCAGCTTCTTGCCCGGGTGGCCCCACATGAAGCCGTAGTAGGCGCGCAGGTTGGCGAAACGCTGCCAGTCGTCGCCCGGCATCTTCGCGATCATCGAGCCCTTGCCGTGCACCACCTCGTCGTGCGAGATCGGCAGCACGTAGTTCTCGCTGAACGCGTAGACCAGGCCGAAGCTCATTTTCTCGTGGTGCCAGCGGCGGTGCACCGGGTCTTCGCGCATGTAGGCCAGCGTGTCGTTCATCCAGCCCATGTTCCACTTGTAGTGGAAGCCCAGGCCGCCGACATCGGTCGGAGCGGACACTTTCGGGAACGCCGTCGACTCCTCGGCGATCGTCACCGCGCCGGGCGCCTCGGTGCCGAGCACGCGGTTGACCTGCTGCAGCAGCGCGATCGCCTCGAGGTTCTCGCGCCCGCCATGCAGGTTGGGCACCCACTCGCCCGACGGGCGTGAGTAGTCGCGGTACAGCATCGAGGCCACCGCGTCGACGCGCAAACCATCGACCGCATAACGCTCGAGCCAGTACAGCGCGCTGCCGGCGAGGAACTCGCGGACCTCGTAGCGGCCGAAGTTTGGAATCAGCGTGTTCCAGTCGCGGTGCACCCCCTCACGCGGGTCGGCGTACTCGTACAGCGCCGTGCCGTCGAACTGGGCCAGGCCGTGCGCGTCGCTCGGGAAGTGCGCCGGCACCCAGTCGAGCAGCACGCCGAGGCCTCGCGCATGGCAGGCCGCGACGAAACGCGCCAACCCATCCGGCGAGCCGAAGCGCGCGCTGGCGGCGTACTGGCCCAGCGTCTGGTAGCCCCACGAACCGTCGTACGGGTGCTCGGTGATTGGCAGCAACTCGATGTGGGTGAAACCCATGTCGGCCACGTACTCCGGCAAAGCCGCGGCCAGGTCGTCCCAGCTCGGGAACGGGCCGCTGCCCAGGCGCCGCCACGACGGCGCATGCACCTCGTAGATCGAGATCGGCGCGTCGCGGCGGTTGGCGGCGGCGCGGCCCTCGGGCAACGCGCGCACCGGCGGCAGTGGCGCCACCTTGCTGGCGGTGTCCGGCCGCAGTTGGGCGGCGCGCGCAAACGGGTCCGCCTTCAACGGCAGCAGCATGCCGTCACGCGCCAGCAGCTCGAACTTGTAGAGATCACCCTCGATCACATGCGGGACGAAGATCTCCCACACGCCTGCCTCGTGGCGGTAGCGCATCGGGTGGCGGCGACCGTCCCACTGGTTGAAGTCGCCAACCACGCTGACACGCCTGGCCAGCGGTGCCCAGACCGCAAAGCGCACGCCGGCCACGCCCTGCTGCATCACCGCATGGGCGCCAAGCACCGTGTAGGGCCGCGGGTGGCGGCCGGCTTTCAGCGCCAGCAGGTCACTCTCGGGCAGTTGCGGGCCGAAGGCGTAGGCATCGGCCAATTCGCCCAGCACCAGCCCTTGCGGGTCATACAACTTCAGGCGGTAGGCAAAGCGCTGCTTGCGGCGCGGGATCGGGCCTTCGAAAAAGCCGTCCGGGTCGCGGTGCGCCAGGCTGACGAGCTTCTTGCCTGTCTTGGCATCCAGCACATCGATCGCGGCCACGCTGGGCCAGACGACGCGCAGCCACATCTGGCCGTCTTCCTCCGGGTGCAGGCCCAGCACCGAAAACGGGTCCGGGTGGCGCGCCGCGAGCAGGGCCTGGACGTGCGAGTCACCGAGCATCTTCTTGGTCTTCCTACAGAGAGCCGGGCAGCTTACACCCCCTCCGGCGCGACCCAGACCCGCTCGACATAGTCGCGGATGGTGCGGTCGGCCGAGAACCAGCCCATGCCCGCCACGTTGCGGATCGCGCGCTCGGCCCAGGCTGCCGGCTCACGGTACAGCGCGTCGACCTTGGCTTGCGTGGCCACGTAGTCGGTGAAGTCGGCCAGCAGCAGGTAGCGGTCGATGCCCAGCAGGTGGTCGATCAGCGGCCGGTAACGCTCGGGCTCGGTGGGCGAGAACAGGCCGTTGTCGATTGCATTCAGCACACGCTGCAGCTGTGCGTTCTCGCGCTCGTAGCGCGCCGGCTGGTAGCCCTTGGCGATCAGCTGCGCGACCGCCTCGGTGCGCAGGCCGAAGACGAACATGTTCTCCACGCCCATCGCCTCGGCCATCTCGATGTTGGCGCCGTCCCAGGTGCCGATCGTGACCGCGCCGTTGAGCGCGAACTTCATGTTGCCGGTACCCGATGCCTCGGTGCCGGCGGTCGAGATCTGCTCGGACAAATCGGCCGCCGGCAGGATGGTCTCGGCCAGGCTGACGCTGTAGTTCGGCAAGAAGGCGAGCTTGAGCCGACCGGCGACGCGCGGGTCGTCGTTGACCGTTGCGGCAATGTCATGCGCCAGCCGGATGATCAGCTTGGCCGCCTGGTAGGCCGAAGCCGCCTTGCCGGCGATGACCACGGTGCGCGGCACCCAGTCAGCCTGCGGGTTCTCGACGATGGCCTGGTAGCGGGCGACGACGTGTAGCAGGTTCAACAGCTGGCGCTTGTATTCGTGGATGCGCTTGATCTGCACGTCGAACAGGCTGTCGACGTTGACGACCAGGCCCAGCTCACGCCCGATGCGCTCGGCCAGGCGCTGCTTGTTGGCGCGCTTGACGGCCATGAACTCGCGGCCGAGCGCCGGGTCGGCGGCCAACGGCTTCAACGCCGCCAACTGGCCCAGGTCCTTGCGCCAGGCAGTGCCAATGCGCGCATCCAGCAGGCCGGCCAGGCCCGGGTTGGCCTGCGCCAGCCAGCGGCGCGGCGTCACGCCATTGGTCACGTTATGAAAACGCTCGGGCCACAGTGCCGCGTAGTCGGCAAAGATGGTCTGCACCATCAACTCGCTGTGCAGGGCCGACACGCCGTTGACCTTGTGCGACGCAACGATCGCCAGCGCCGCCATGCGCACGCGGCGCTCGCTGTGGTCGCTGCCTTCGTCGATCAGCGACATGCGGGCGACCCGTGCATGGTCGTGCGGGAAGCGCTTGCGAACCTCGTCGAGAAAGCGGTGGTTGATCTCGTAAATGATGCCCAGATGGCGCGGCAGCAACTCTTCGAACAGCGAGACCGGCCAGGTCTCCAACGCCTCGGGCATCAGCGTGTGGTTGGTGTACGAGACGGCTTGTGAGGTGATGGCCCAGGCCTGGTGCCACGGCAGGTGATGCTCGTCGAGCAGCAGGCGCATCAGCTCGGCCGGCGCCAGCGCGGGGTGGGTGTCGTTCAGGTGGATCGCGTTGCGCAGGCCCAGCGTGGCCATCGGCTGGCCCTCGCGCAGGTGGCGGGCGATCAGGTCTTGCAGCGATGCGCTGACGAGGAAGGCCTCTTGCTTCAGGCGCAACGCGCGGCCAGCCGCCGTTGAGTCGTCCGGGTAGAGCACCCAGTTCAGCGTGTCGGCCGCCAGCTGGTGGCGCGAGGCCGCGGCGTAGTCGCCATGGCAGAAGGCGTTGAAGTCGATCGGATCGGCGGCACTCGCCTGCCATTGGCGCAGCGTGGCCACACGCTCGCTGTGGTGCGCCGGCACGATGAAGTCGAAGGCCGAGGCGACCAGGCGCTCGGCCGGCTCCCAGTGGTGGCGCAGGTCGGCGCCGATGGCCACGCGGCCACCAAAGCCGACCGGGTAGCGCAGCTCGGGGCGCGACAGCTCCCACGGCTCGCCGAGCTTCATCCAGTCGTCGGGCCGCTCGACCTGACGGCCACCTTCGATGCCCTGGGCGAACATGCCGTAGCGGTAGCGCAGGCCATAGCCGAATGCGGGCAGGCCCTGTTCGGCGAAAGCATCGAGGAAGCAGGCAGCCAGACGGCCGAGGCCGCCGTTACCGAGCGCTGCATCGCTCTCGCGCTCCAGCACATCGGGCAGCGAGTGCCCGAGTTGGGCGAGCTGATCACGCAGCTCGCCTTCCAGGCCCAGCGCGGCCAGCGCATTGCCGAGCGCGCGGCCCATCAGGAATTCCATCGACAGGTAATGCACCCGGCGCGACACTCGCTGCCCGTCGGGGCCGGCGTCTTCGGCCTGGGTACGCGCCCAGCGTTGCGCCAGCAACTCGCGGCAGGCAGCGGCGGCCGCGCGCAAGGCGGCTTCGGCGCTCGCACCCTGCGTGGCCAGACCCAGCTCACGCTCGAAGGCAGCCCGGAACGCAGCGCGCAGCGCGCCGTCGTCGGCAGCGGAGGTGGGGCGGTTCAGGGCGGTCATGGTGGTGTTCACAGTGAAGCGTTGTTCCGTGTTGGCGGCCCGCTCGCTCAACCAAGAGCCAGCGGCCTCGAGAGCCCTTCAGCGGACCCGAAACGACCACGCGCAGCCGACGCGGCATGAGGACGTAGCGGAAGTATCCTGGATTCGAACGGAAGATTGTAGTTTGACTACATATGGAAAACCCGAGCACCATCATAAGTGCTTGATTTCATTGATTACATATCAGCGTCAACAATGAAAGTCAGATTGTGCTGTCGTAGTCATGTATGTATATTCTCTACATTCTGGCCGGCCGCTGACGCCGCTGGCGGATGGGTAGCGCCCGCCCGCAACGGTGGCCGCCAGCAAGCAACAAGGCGTGATGYGAGACAAGCCCGGCGGGCCCGAAGCGGCCGCACGGTGCGGAGGTAAGAAGTGGCGGACGTGAAGCTGCAAGGCGTGGCCAAGGCCTATGGCGCCACGAAGATCCTGCACGGGGTCGACCTGGAGATCCGCAACGGCGAGTTCATGGTCTTCGTCGGCCCATCGGGCTGCGGCAAGTC
>NZ_JBFUGE010000137.1:0-13259 GCF_056403075.1 Ideonella sp. P3_A4
TCTCGCCATGCGATCGCCCACGTCCTGATCGTTGTTGCCACTTGCTTGGGCCTGGGCGGCTGTGCCCAGGTGGCCAAGGCGCCGCCGGTACCGGTGGCACCGCTGCTGCAGGACGACGCCTTCGCGCCCCCCGCGCAGGCAGTGCACCCGGAAGACATCCTGGCGATGAGCCCGGCGATGTTGCATTACGTCGAGGACGAGATCTCGCGCCGCCTGCGCCGCAGCGGCCGCCAGCAGGGCCTGATCGACGCGCTGTACGACCGTGACATGCTGCGGCTCGAATACGACTCGGCTACCACCCGCACCGCGAGCGAAGCGTTCGCCGCCCGCTCGGGCAACTGCCTGTCGCTGGTGATCATGACGGCAGCACTGGCGCGATACCTAGAGCTGCCGGTGAACTTCCAGTCTGTCGACGTCGAGGAAAGCTGGACCCGCGGCCAGGCCCTGTTGCTGGCAGCCGGCCACGTCAACCTGGTGCTCGGCCAGCGCCCGCTCGACAAGAGCCGCGGCGTCTTCACCGACCCGCAGATGACGGTCGACTTCTTGCCGCCGCAAGACCTGCGCGGCCGCCGTGTCACCCCGATCAACGAGGCGCGCGTGCTGGCGATGTACCTGAACAACCGCGCCGCCGAAACACTGACGCAAGGCGACCTGAACCAGGCCTATGCGTGGGCCCGCGCCGCGTTGATTCAGGACCCGGGCTTCACCAGCGCCCCCATCACCCTGGGCGTGATCTACCACCGCCGCGGCCTGCTGGCGCCGGCGGAGGCCGCGTTCCGCCACGCTCTGCGTTCCGAACCGCAGAACACCCAAGCGCTGGCCGACCTGGCGTTGGTGCTGTTCAGCCAGGGGCGCACCGCAGAGGCGAACGAGGTCAAACAGACGTYGGCCAGGCTGGAGGCCTTCCCGCCTTTCCATTTCTTCGAGTTGGGCAAGGCAGCCGTGCAGCGCGGCGACTACGAAGCCGGCCGCGCCTGGTTGCAGCGCGAACTGTCACGCGACCCCGACTACCACGAGGTGCACTTCTGGCTGGCCGTGGCCTACAGCGGCCTGGGCGACGCCAAGGCCGCGCGCAAGCACCTGACGCAAGCTCTGGCCAACAGCACGACACGCGGCGAGCACGACCTCTACGCCGCCAAGCTCGATCGCTTGCAGGCGCGGGCCACACAGTAGGACTGCCCCGGTTCGGGGCACGCCACTAAAGAGGTGGGGCCGGTCAGCGCTGCCAACCGGCCCGACACTCATTCCCTGAGCACCTTTTCGTGACGGCGATGTTGCGGCTCGACCCTCCGTCGAACCGCTTTGCACACACCTTGGGCTTGATCTACCCAATAGAACGGATTGCCGACACCAAACCCGACATCGCCGAATAAAAAAACTTTCGATGCGAATCGGTCACGGCATCCGACGTGCCCACATTGCCGTGAACATCGCTGCCGGCTAGAGTCGACTGCTGGTGCGGCACCGCCGCGGCCGCCCAACCCAGCATGACCCATGACATCACGCTGCTGCTTCGTGATGCCGCTGACGGAAACCGTCAGGCGGCCGATCAAGTGGTATCCCTGCTGTACGCGGATCTGCAGCGCTTGGCGCGCAGCCGGCTGCGCCGCGCAGGCGATGTGACGATGCTGGACACCACCTCGCTGGTGCATGAGTCCTACCTGCGCCTGCTGCGTGGTGAGAGCCCCGAATTCGCCGACCGGCGCCACTTCCTGGCCTATGCCGCGCAGGTGATGCGCAGCATCGTGGTCGACCTGCTGCGCTCGCGCCAGGCTGATCGCCACGGCGGCGGCGCCTGGCATGTGACGCTGAACACCGAGATCGGCGATTCGGCGATGCGCCACGAAGACGAGGTGCTTCGGGTCCACGAAGCGCTGGACGAACTCGCGGGCAGCGACGCCCGTGTGGCCCAGGTCGTGCAGATGCGCTACTTCGGCGGGCTGTCGGAGACCGAGATCGCCGACTGTCTGGGCGTCACCGAGCGTACCGTACAGCGAGATTGGCAGAAGGCGCGGCTGTTCCTGTCGCTGGCGCTCAAGTAGCCCATGGCCGAGCCGGACCTCAGCGCCCCACCGCCGGCCGAGCCGCGCAAGATCGACAAATCGCGCTGGCCTGCGCTCAGCCCCCATCTGGACGAGCTGTTGGAGCTGGCCCCGCCCGAGCGGGCTGCGCGCCTGGCCGCCTTGCGCCTGGCAGACGCCACGCTGGCAGACGACCTGCAGGCCCTGATCGCCAGCCTGGACACACTGGACCGCAACGCCTTTCTCGAAACGCCGGCCCTGCCGCCCCTGGCCACGCTGGACGGCGAAATCGTCGGCGCGTACACGATCGAGCGCGAGCTGGGCCAAGGCGGCATGGGCAGCGTCTGGCTGGCTCGCCGCACCGACGGCCGCTTCGAGGGCCAGGTGGCGATCAAGTTCCTGCATGCCGGCCTGGTGCCACGCGCCGACGCCGAGCGCTTCGCGCGCGAAGGCCGCATCCTGGCCCGTCTGGCGCACCCGCACATCGCGCGCCTGATCGACGCCGGCGTGCACAACCCGGCCGCTGCGGGCCGGCGCGCTGGCGGTGCACAACCCTATCTGGTGCTCGAATACGTCGATGGCCTGCCGATCGACCAGCACTGCGAGCACCACAGTCTGAGCCTGACAGCGCGGCTGGAGCTCTTTCTCGACGTGCTGGCGGCGGTGGCCCACGCCCACACCCGGCTGATCCTGCACCGCGACATCAAGCCCAGCAACATCCTCGTCACCGCCGCGGGCGACGTGAAGCTGCTCGACTTCGGCATCGCCAAGCTGATGCGCGAAGCCCAGGGAGCGCCGACGACCGGCAGCCCCCCGGTCGCCGTCACCGAGCTGACCCAGCGGGCGGGCCGCGCCTTCACGGTGCAATACGCGGCGCCGGAGCAGCTTCAGAACGGCGAAGTCACCACCGCCTCGGACGTCTACGCTTTGGGCGTTCTGCTCTATGTGTTGCTCGGCGGCAGCCACCCCACGGCCGCTGCCACTGCGGCCGCCGTGGATCAGATGCGCGCCACGCTGGAACATCTGCCACGACGCCTGTCCGACACCGTGATGCGCAACGGCGGCCCAGATGCTGCACGTCAGGCACGCGCGCTGCGCGGCGACCTGGACACCATCGTCGCCAAGGCACTGAAGAAGGCCCCGGGGGAGCGCTACTCGAACGCGCAGGCCCTGGCCGACGATCTGCGCCGTCACCTGGCCCACGAGCCGATTGCCGCGCGACGCGATACCGCCGCTTATGTGCTGGCCAAGTTCGCGCGGCGCCACAGCGCCGGTGTGGCCGCCAGCGGCCTGGTCCTGCTGGCCGTCGTCGCCGGGGCCGGCATTGCGTTGTACGAGGCACGAGAAGCACGCCGGCAACAGGTGCAGGCCGAAAGCTTGATCGAGTTCATGCTCGGCGACCTGCGCAAGAAGCTGCAACCGGTGGGGCGGCTGGACGCGCTGGACGCCGTCGGCGGCCACGCCCTCGACTACTACGCTGCGCAAGACGCCGATCGGCTGGACGCCGAGTCGCTCGGGCGCCGCGCCAGAGCGTTGCACCTGATCGGCGAGATTGCCGACGATCGCGGCGACCTCAATGAAGCCAGCCGCGTCTTTCAGCAAGCCGCCGAAAGCACGGCCGCGCTGGTGCAGCGCCACCCAGGCGACGGCCAGCGCCTGTTCGACCATTCGCAGAGCCTGTACTGGGTCGGCTTCGTCGCGCGTCAACGACGACAAATGGACGAAGCCGAGCACGCCTTTCGCGGCTACCTGGACCTGGCCGAGCGGCTGGTCCGGCTCGACCCCGCCAGGCTGGACTGGCGCATCGAACAGGCCTACGCGAACCAGAACCTGGGCGTGCTGCAGCTGGAGCGGGCGCGCCCGGACCAGGCCTTGAAGGCCTTCATCGCAGCCCGCGACACCTTTCGCGCCGCCGTGCCGCAGCGCGCTGGCCTGATCTTCGACCAGGCCAACAGCGAAGGCTGGATCGCCAAGGCGCACGAGGCCAAAGGGGAGCTGGTGGCGGCGCTGGCGGCACAGCGGGCCAAGCTGGCCGGTCTGCAGACGATGCCACGGATCGACAGCGACCGCCCTGCGCAGCGCCTGATGGCCAATGCGATGTACGAGCAGGGCCACTTGTTGCTGGCGCTAGGCGACGCCGCCGGTGCGCTGGCTGCCGCTACGGATGCGTTGGCACGCTTCGAGTCGCTGCTGGCGATCGAGCCGAACAACATGGATTGGCAGACCCAGGCCAATCTCGCCCGCCTGAGCGTGGCCGAGGCGCAGTGGGCCCATGGCGACCGGGCCAGCGCCCGGCAGGCTCTGCAGCACGCCGAATCGGACAGCGCGCGCCTGCTGGCTCACCCACAAACCCGTACCGCCTGGCGTTTGGCCCAACAAGGCCAGGCTTTGCGCGTGCACCTGGCATTTGGCGAGCCCTGGCCGCTCCAGCGCACGACGCTGGAAGCCTACTTGGCGCAGGTCCGCCAAGCCGAAGCCCAAGGCCTGTTGCTGGACACCGACCTGAGCCTGCTCGCGGCCACCGCAGAGGTGGCATGGGGCGACGTCTTGCTGGCGCAAAGCGGCGCAACCGCGGCGCGCGTGCCGTGGCTGACCGCCGTCGCACGTCTGCGCGCCCCTGCGGAAGGCGGCAACGCCGCCGCCGCAACCCTATTGGCCCAGGCCTTGTGGCGCCTGGGCGAGCACACCGAGGCCCGCGCGCTCGCCGAGCGCGTGGCCGGCTCGGCGTACCGGCACCCCGATCTTGCCGATTTGCAAAGGCGGCTGGCGAGCGGCGCGGGCGCTGCCAGCAACAAACTTCAGTGAGGCTTCCATGACCACCGTCGTCAACGTCAGCGTCAGCTCCACCGGCATCATCAGCTGCAGCCCCGACCCGGTTCCCGTCAGCGGGTCCAACGCCACGATCACCTTCAACCTGCACACGTCGGGCTATGCCTTCCCCAGCAACCTGGCGGTTGTCGTCAGCAATCCGGGCACGCAGTTTCCCAATGGGTCTGTGACCGCGTCATCGATCCTGGTGACCCTGCTCGATGTCAACAGTGACAGCAACAGCTACAAGTACACCGTCAACCTGATCAAGACGGCGGACAACTCGACGCTGAACCTCGACCCGACGATCGAGAACGGCCGATGACGATTGTTGAGGGCCTGACCCGCCTTTGAAGCGGGCTCCCCCACAGTTTCGCGATTGGCGCGGCCCCTGGGCTGTGCTCGAATCCAGCGACTGACCAAAGCCGCCGCTGGAGTGTTTGATGCGTTTCGATTTTTTTGATGGCCTGCTTCGGCGGGCCCTTGTTTCGCCGGCCGCCTGGCTTGCCCCCGCCCTGTTGGCCGCCGCCCTGCCCGCCAGCGCGTCCCCGATCAACGAATTGCCGGTGCTCAAGAGCAGCAACGGCCTGCTGGATGTGCTGGTCATCGCCCGCGGCGAGAAGATCACCACGCTCGGCACCTTGAAGCCGATGGGCTGGGTCTACGACATGTGCCCGCGCCCCGCTGACGGCAGCGACACCTGCCCCGCCAAGCCCGATGGCACCAACCTCTACGGCGGCACCCGCCTGCAGCTGCAGCCCGGCGACACGCTGAAGATGCGGCTGGTCAACAAGCTGCCCGAAGTGCTCGATTCCGAGCACGCCGGCGAGCCCGGCCACCACTTCCTGCGCGGCAACCCGACGAACCTGCACACCCACGGCCTGATCGTCTCCCCGCGCTTCCCGACCAAGGCCAACCCGACCTACGGCGACAACGTCTTCGTGATGACGCTGAACCCGAACAACCTGCTGCCGGGCGACGACGAYATCGTGCACGGTGACGTTCGGCTCGGCTTCACCGAATACGAAATCAAGATCCCGAAGAGCCACCCGGCCGGTCTGTACTGGCTGCACGGCCACATCCACGGCCTGACGCTGAACCAGCTCAGCTCGGGCATGTCCGGCGTCATCACGATCGGTGACCCGAGCGAGTACCTGTGCAAGAACGCCGCCTGCACCGACTTCTTCAAGACCTTGCCGGTGCGTCACCTGCTGCTGAAGGACACGCAGGTCCTGAAGAGCAACAAGATCGTCACCGAGCAGTACCCGGTGTTCTGCAAGACCAACCGCGGCGCTGACGAAGAGCCGCGTGAAGGCCTTTGCGCCGGCCTGCACGGCATCCCCACCGGCGGCGGCAAGTGGTACTTCAGCGTCAACGGCCAGGGCTTCCCACACATCCCCGTGCACCAGGGCAACGGCGAGATCTGGCGCATCACCACCGGCTCGGCCACGGTCACCTACGACCTGGGCCTGCGCGATGACGTGACAGGCCAGAACATGCTGATGCAGGTGTTGTCGATCGATGGCGTGGCGGTCGAGCCCGACGCGAATGCCAGCTCGAACGAAGTGCGCAGCATGGCCGGCACCAAGATCACCTCGGTCCCCTGCCCAGCCGACGTGCCCGGCAAGCTGAATCACAAGCCAGTGTGCGCGACCCGGATCATGATGATGCCCAGCTCGCGCGTCGAGCTGTGGGTTGCCCATCGCGACGCGAAAGGCCGCTTGGCCGCCGCGGGCCCGAATGCCAGCGCCACGCTTTACACCGCCGACGTGCAGACCGGCCCGGCCGGCGACACCTGGCCGGCGGTCGACCTGGCCAGCGTCAGCTTCCGCGGCACGCCGACCGCGAACGCGCCGCAAACCCTGGCGGTCACCGGCGACAGCCAGGCCGAAATGCGCGACCCGCGCCGCATCAGCGCCGAGCTGCGCAGTTCGAACGCGATGTACAAGGCGGAAGCCGATTGCCTGCCCTTGGCTCCCGGCCACAAGCGCCGCATCTTCATGGGCTTCACGCCCGGCGGCTCGGTCGCGTTCGGCCTGGGTTACGAAGAGCTGGACGAACACGACCAACCGGTGCCCGGCACCTTCCTCGACATCGAACCGTTCAACCAGGACCGCCCGACCGTTTGCGTGCCGCTCGGCCCCGGCAACACGCCGACAACCGAGCAATGGGAGATCGTCAACATCGCATCGGAGAACCACAACTTCCACGTCCACCAGGTGAAGTTCAGCCTGTTGTCGCGCGATCGCGTCGACGGCCATGTGGTCGGGCACGGCGGTGGCGTGCTGCACGACAACGTGCCGATCCCGCACGCCGACGGCGAATGCGAATCGGTGGATGACTGGCGTGCCGGCAAGTGCGTGGCGCACCCGATGCTGCTCGAGATCCCGTTCACGGTGGCCGGCGACTTCGCCTACCACTGCCACATCGGCGAGCACAGCGACGAGGGCATGATGGCCCGCATCCGCATTCGGGCCAGCAAGTGAACGCCAGCCGTCGCGCCCGCGGGTTGGGCATCATCGTTGGCGCCGGGCTCACGCTCGCGCTGACGGTGCCCACCCGGGCCGCCGCGGCCCTGCCCGACGTGCCGCGCATCCAGGCCGCCTACGAGGCGGCCTATCTCGCCACCCGTGGCAAGCCGCCGGGCGAGCACGCGGACGATCTGGTGATCCAGACCGCTCGCTGCCAGCCCCTGAAGACCAGCGACACTGGCGCCGCCTGCCAGATCGACTTCGTGCGCCAACGCGAACCCGAAGGCCGGCTGTACTTCGACATCGTCACGCTCGAACCGCGCGACGAGGGCAGCTGGGCCCTGCTGTCGGGCCTGTGCATGACCAAGCCGGCGGACAAGCACGCGCAGGCGGCCCGCGGCGCGGTGCGCTGAGCGTCCGCATGCGTCCGCAGGTAGGTGTGCGCGCAGTTGCGCACGACAGCCCCGACGCGGTAGTGCTGCAAGAGCAGTTGTCGGCGCACCTGTTGGCCCGCTACGGCAGCGATGGCAAGGCGGGGTTTGCCGACTTTCCGCCCGAGGGTTCGGTCTTTGCCGTCGCCTACGACTCTGCTGGTGTGCCAGTGGGTTGCGGCGCGCTGCGCCCGTTGACGGGCGAGACCGGCAGTGGCGAGATCAAGCGCATGCATGCCAGCCAGCCTGGCCAAGGCATCGGCGCGGCGGTGCTGGCGTTTCTCGAGCAGCAGGCCCAGCAACTGGGCTATCGGCAGTTGCGGCTGTCGACCCGCTGGGCCAACGAAGGCGCGATCGGCTTTTACCGCGCCCAGGGCTTCGTGGTCGCCGAGCCCTTCGGCAGCTACGTCACGCGCCCCGAGTGCGCTTGCATGCTCAAAGTGCTCTGTTGAGTCAGCCGCACTGCCCGACGTAGCCGCAGGCGGTGCAGAAGTCGCAGCCGTCCTTGTGGATCAGCGTCGCATTGCCGCATTCCGGGCATGGGCGACCGGCCAGCACTGGCGCGACGGTGACGCCATCGGCCTTCGGTGTCGGCGACTCCAGGATGCCCATCGCGTGCAACGGGAAGCCTTCTTCGTCGAGCACACCGAGCATCGCGTAGCGATGGATGATCAGCCGCGCGACGTAGGCCACTGTGCTGGGCCAGACCTGCTGCCGCCGCTGGCCTGGCACCGGCGCCATGAAATGGCCCAGCGGTTCGCCGACGTTCAGCAGTTTGCGCAGCTTCATGCCGATCCACGCCGGGTCGATCACGCGCATGTCGAGTGACAACAAGCGCGCCAGGCCGTCGAAAGCCTTTGGGTAGTTGCCCGAGAAGCCGAGCGCGCAAGGCCGGGTGACAAAGCCACTGGGCGAGACCTGCGGATCGTTGGTGGCCAGCGCCACTTCCTTCAGCGTCAAAGTGAAGGCTTCGCCGGTCGCCGGGTTGTCGACATCGACCGCCCAGGCCAGCGTGCCCGAAGTGCTGGTTCGCGGCTCGTCGCGGCTGAACATCGCGTCCAGCACCGGCGTCGGGCCACCATCGGCCAGCGCACCGAGCTGCTCGCAGCGCCAGCGGATCACGCTCGCGGTGGCCGCCACCACACCTGGGAACAACCGTTTCTCGCCGTTCGGCGGGAACGGCATCTCGAACGCGCGCTCTTCCGCCACTGTCGACAGCGCATCGAGCTTGAGCTTCAACCACTGCGGGTCGTTGGCCCGCATGTCCATTGACAAGGTCTTGGCCAGCGCGCCCAGGCCCCGTGGCTGCTCGGCGCCATTGACCCACACCTCGAACGGCAGCGTGGTGCCGAACAAGCCGGTGCCCGGCCCAGCCTCGGCCGGCAACTCGCCGACGAAGAGCGAGAAATCGCCGTGCGGGTGCTGGATCAAGTAGCTCCAGGCTGGGTTGCCGGCCTTCAGCTCGGGCCGGCCGGGCCAGCGCAGCGAGGTCAGCACCGGCGCCGGCAGCTTGTCCAGCGTCAAGCGCTGGTTGGCGTGGTCGGTCGACAGCGGCKGCGGCGTGGCGACAGTTGCGGGCGTGTCCACGCTCAGCACCGATCCCAGCACCGCATTCGGCCGGTAGGTGGCCAGGCCTTTCAGGCCCGAACGCCAGGCCGTCAGGTACAGGCCCTGGAAGTCTTCGTACGGGTAGTCGGCCGGCACATTGACCGTCTTGCTGATCGACGTATCGATGCAGGGCGCCACCGCCGCCACCATCAACGCATGCGCCTCGGCACTCATTTCCAGCGCCGTGACGAAGGCGTCGGTCAGCGGTGCATCGGTGCCTTTCAGGTGTCGGTACAGCCGCCAAGCATGGTCTTCGACGGCGTACTCCTTGAAGCTGCCGTCCGGCATGCGCTTCTTGCGGGTGTAGGTCCACGAGAACGGCGGCTCGATGCCGTTGCTCGCGTTGTCTGCAAAGGCCAGGCTGATCGTGCCGGTCGGCGCGATCGACAGCAGGTGCGAATTGCGCAAGCCGGCAGTACGCACACGCTCTTTCACCGCGGCCGGCAGCCGCGAGGCGAAGTTGCCGCCCGACAGGTACAGATCGGCGTTGAACAGCGCAAACGCGCCGCGCTCGACCGCCAGGTCGGCGCTGGCCAGGTAGGCCGCGTCGCGCATCGCCTCGCTGATCCGGCGCGCCATCTCGCGCGCTTCGGCGGTGTCGTAGCGCAGGCCCAGCATGATCAGCGCGTCGCCCAGCCCGGTGAAACCGAGCCCTATGCGGCGCTTGTTGCGCGCTTCCTCGGCCTGCTGCGGCAACGGCCAGACGGTCACGTCCAGCACGTTGTCCAGCATGCGCACGGCCACCTTCACCACTTCGGCGAACCCCGCGTCGTCGAAATCGGCACCCGCTTCGAACGGCGCGTTGACGAAGTGCGTCAGGTCGATCGAGCCGAGGCAGCAGCAACCGTAGGACGGCAACGGCTGTTCGCCGCAGTTGTGTACCAGTAAGCCATTGGCATCAAAGGCATGAACCTGTTCGACTGTCACGTCGTAGACCTGTTCGATACCGTCCGCCTCCAGGCTTTCGACCGTGGCGGTGAAGCGCTCGCGGTTGAGGGCGCGCCGATAACCTTCGAGCAGGCCCCGCAGGCGCTCTGACTTAGTCTCGTCTTCAAAGCCAACGAGCTCTTCAAAACGAAGCAGGTTTTCGCCGCTGATGATCAGCTCGTGAACGGCTTTCTGAGGGTACTCACGCTGTCCGCCGCGCCCATCAGGCAGCAGGCCGACGCCTGCCGGACGTCTCTCGCTGTACAGCGTCGCCACGATCCCCAAACGCAGCAGCATCCGCTGCACCGCTCGCAACAGCGATTCGTCCGACTGCGTGAGTCGGACACTCACGCCCTTGGCTTGCGTGCCCTGCACCGAGCCATCGGCATCGAACAGACCACGCAACAGACCGCGGCAGAACTCCGACGACGTCCGCTCGATCGCTGGGGTGACAGTCTTGTGCCCAGGACGCAGCCCCAGTTCGAAGGCGAGGTCGCGCAGCGCTGCGGAAGCCAAACGGGCTTCACCGCGGCCGGTGATTGGCCGCTGAAACCCACCAAAGTCGGCACGGTGCGTCAGGGTGGCGGCCGCCGCTTCCGCGGCACGCATGATCGCGCTGGCGCCATGCGGCACGCCGGCCACATCGCTACCAGCAACCTTGAGCTCAGGGGCCCACACCGAGATCACGGCCTTGTCACTCTTCAGCGTACCGTCTCCGATCAGCAACCCGATCAGGTACCCCTGCGCTTGAGTGTGAGGGCCTTCCCATCCTTCCAGAGCGCGGTGGTCGTGCAGCACGAGCTCGTCACCCGCCTGTAGCTCCCCTGCGGAAATCCACTCCGATTCGATCAGGTACCGCGTCTTGCGCGCGACCCGTCTGACCGGGTGGTCCGCAGTCAGTCGCAGTTCGAACCCTTCGCGTGTGCGCAGCTGACACACCGGTTTCGTCCCGGTCGGGAAGAACCCCGCCGATTCGGTGACATACGCCTTGCCGTCGACCAGGGCGAGGAAGCTTTGGCCGATCAACTCGGCCACCTGCCGCGGCCCCTCTGAGGTCATGACCCAGGTGTCCGCCGTGACACACGGGTTGGTCGCCGCGATCGACTCGCAGTAGCCGAGGTTGTTGTCGTTGTTGATGCGGTCCAGGAACAGCACGCCCGGCTCGGCGTGGTCATAGGTCGACCGCATGATCTTGTCCCACAGCCGTGCGGCCGGGAGGCGGCGATAGACCCAGAGGCCATCAGCGCGTCGATGGGCGCCGGCCGTCTTCTGCGCTGAGCCAGGCTCGGCGCGGTGAACCAGCTCGACCTCGCCACCGGCCAGCACGGCCTTCATGAACTCGTCGGTCACGCCGACCGAGATGTTGAAGTTGCGCAGGTCACCTTCGTCCTTGGCCTGGATGAAGGTCTCGATATCCGGGTGGTCGCAGCGCAACACCGCCATCTGGGCGCCACGCCGCGAGCCGGCCGACTCCACCGTCTCGCACGAGCGGTCGAACACCCGCATGTAGCTGACCGGCCCCGACGCGCTGGATTGGGTCGAGCCAACCCACGCGCCTTGCGGGCGGATGCGCGAAAAGTCGTAGCCGACGCCGCCGCCACGACGCATGGTCTCGGCCGCTTCGGTCAACGCTGTGTAGATGCCCGGAAAGCCTTCTTCGACCTGGGCGATCGAGTCGCCCACCGGCTGCACGAAGCAATTGATCAACGTCGCCGTCAGCTCAGTGCCCGCGGCCGAGTTGATGCGCCCGGCCGGCACGAAGCCACGCCGTTGCGCGTCGATGAAACGCTGCTCCCACAGCGCGCGCTGCTCGGGCGCCTCGACCGTTGCCAGCGCCCGCGCAACGCGCTGACGCACGTCGTCGACGGTCTTCTCCTGGCCCTTGGC
This sequence comes from Ideonella sp. P3_A4, assembly GCF_056403075.1. Lineage (NCBI taxonomy): Bacteria > Pseudomonadati > Pseudomonadota > Betaproteobacteria > Burkholderiales > Sphaerotilaceae > Ideonella > Ideonella sp. P3_A4. The sequence continues at coordinate 12,154 of NZ_JBFUGE010000137.1, forward strand.
GTATTTCTCGGCCAACACCTCGGCGCTGATCGGCTGGGCCGGCAACGGCGTGTGTTGAGCCAAGCGGGTGGACGGCGCGGTGGTGGTGGGGCGGCGGACGGAGCTCATGGGCGGCAACAGCAATCAGCGGGTGGGCTGTAAATATCAACAGTGACGATGATGCACCAAGCGCGGCTCCGCCGCTCGGTCGAAACCCGAGCATCCCCATGGACATTGACGCTCGGCAAAAACCTACGCAAAGCCCCTGAGAAACCCAGGCAATTGCCCCAGCGCGCGGACGGGCACAATCTCTGCCTGTTTTTCTTTGCCGCGGGCCGCGCACCGGCCAGGCTCACCTTTGCGCGCCATGACCGCCAACGACACCCCGACGCCCGATTCCGCAGTCCCGGCAGCCGAGCCTGCATCCATCGTGGCGCCGACGCCCGAGCCGACCTTTGAGACCCCGCTCGAGGCGACCACCGAGGCGCTCTCCGAGCCAGTTGCAGCGCCCGAAGCCGAAGCTGAAGTCGCACCGGCAGCCGGACAACCGGCGGCAGAAACCGCGCCAATGTCACCGGCCGCCTGCGCCGAGCGCCTGAAGGCCTTGTTCCCGGCCCTGTTCACCGGCCAGGCCAAGCCGATCAAGCTGCGCATCCAAGCCGACATCCAGGCCCGCGCGCCGGGCGTGTTCAGCAAGGCCGCGCTATCGGGATTTCTGCGCCGCTACACCGGCGGCACCGGCTACCTGATTGCGCTGACCCGCGCGCCGCACCGCTTCGACCTGGACGGCCAGCCGGCCGGCGAGATCGCGGCCGAGCACCGCCAGGCCGCGGCCGACGAACTGGTGCGCCGCCGCCAGGTGCACGAAGGCCGGCGCCAGGCCGAGGAAGACCAGCGCCGTGACCGGGCCCAGCTGCTGCGCGCCTTCCAGTCCACCACGCTGACCAAGGACAACTTCTGCGCGCTCAAGGGCATGACGCCAGAAGCGCTGGACGCGCTGCTGACCCAAGCCCGGCAAGAAGCCGAGGAGTACGCGCGCGAACGCCCGCCCCAGCAACGCCCGGTTGGCCGACCGGACCAGCGCGGCGGCCCGCGCCCGGACCATCGCCCGGCCGGCGGCCAGGACC
>NZ_JBFUGE010000138.1:0-13155 GCF_056403075.1 Ideonella sp. P3_A4
GGTCATGCCCGTCACATTCGGCTGGTCGTGCATCGCCTACGATGGCGCATGCACGACCAGCCGATTCCTTTTGACACCCTGCGCCGCCTGCCCAAGGTCTTGCTGCACGAGCACCTGGACGGCGGCCTGTCCCACCAAAGCCTGCTGCGCCTGCTGCGCGCACGCGGCATCGAAGCCCCGGCCGCGGACGAAGCCGGCCTGGCCGAATGGTTCACAGCCCGCGCCCACGCCGGCAGCCTGGTCGAGTACCTGAAAGGCTTTGGCCTGACCGTCGCCGCGATGGCCGAGCCCGCAGCGATGCAGGCGGTGGCCTACGAAGCCGCCAAAGCCGCACGCGAAGACGGCTGCGTGCTGGCCGAGTTCCGCATGGCGCCGCTGCTGCTGGAAAGCGACGACGTCAGCGCCGAAGCCGCGATCGAAGCGCTGCTGGCCGGGCTGATCAGAAGCCCCATGCCCTGCGGCCTGATCCTGTGTGCGATGCGCCACGAGCCGACCGAACGCAGCGAGCGCGTCGCACGGCTGGCGCTGCGCTACCGCAACGACGGCGTGGTCGGTTTCGATCTCGCCGGCCCCGAAGCCGGCTTCCCGCCGAGCCTGCACAGCAAAGCGCTGGCCATCGTGCGCGACCAGGGCCTGCCAATCACGCTGCATGCCGGCGAAGCCKACGTGGCCGAGCGCGTGCTCGAAGCCGCCGCGCTCGGCGCCACGCGTATCGGCCATGGTGTGCGGCTGGCCGACTGGCTGGGCACACCCGAAGGCGAAGACCGCCTGGCCCTGGTGCGCGAAAAGAACCTGCACCTGGAGCTGTGCCCGAGCAGCAATGTGCACACCGGCGCGGTGCCGTCGCTGCGCGAGCACCCGATCGGCAAGCTGTGGCGCGCGGGCCTGAGCCTGTCGTACCACACCGACAACCCGTTGATGTCGTGCACCACGATGACGGCCGAAGCGGCGTTGTTGCTGGAACACCAGGACCTGCAAGTCGCCGACCTGCTGGCGATGGGCCGGCAAGCGGCCGAACACTCGTTCCTGCCCGAAGCCGACCGGGCCGCGGCGATGGAACAGTTGCAGGCCGCCACCGTGCAGCCCGCGGTGTGAGCAGCGACACGCCGCTCGGCGCTCGCATCCTCAAGGTCAACCACGCCGGCGAAAACGGCGCGATCCACATTTACGCCGGCCAGATCATCACGGCTCGGCTGACGGCGCCGGCGCTGGTCGCCGAGCTGCGCGAGTTCAAGTCGCACGAAGAGCGGCACCGCGCGATCTTTGCCGTTGAGCTGCAGCGCCGCGGCGTTCGGCGCTGTCGCAGCTTCCTGCTGTGCGGCGCGGGTGGCTTCCTGCTCGGCCTGATCACCGGGCTGTTCGGCCGCTCRGCAATCGCCGCCACGACGGTCGCGGTCGAGCGCGTGGTGCTGGGGCATCTGCAGCACCAGTTGCGCACCCTTGCCGGCCAGGACGACGCCGCGGTCGCCGCCATCGGCCTGATCGTCCAGGAGGAACAGGCGCACCACGACCAGTCGGCCGCGCACCTGGCCGCCGCGGGCCGGCTATGGCCTCGGCTGCTGACGCCGATCGTCGCCGCGTCGACCGAATCGGTGATCTGGCTCGGGATGCGGCTGTGACGGTGCAAACAAAAAAGCGCCCCGCAGTGACCCGCGGGGCGCTTCTCGATCGAGCGGCAAGAGCTTAGAAGTTCATCCGGAAGCTCGCGCCGAAGGTGCGCGGGTCGTTGATGAAGCCGGTCAGGTTGTTGAAGTCGATGCCGCCGACCGCGACCACCTGGTTGGTGATGTTGCGGCCGTACAGCGCGGCTTCGTACTTGCCGTTGTCCCAGCTGTAGCCCAGGCGCAGGCCGCCTTCGAGCAGCGGCTTGCCGGTGTATTCCTTCGCCTCGTAGAGGAAGAAGTTGATCTTGCTGCGGTACGCCCAGTCGGTGAAGACGAACCATTCGCCGCCGCTGGCCGTCGGCAGGCCGTAGCGGGCGGTGAAGTTGATCACCGTCTTCGGCGCCTGCGGCAGCGGGTTGCCGTCGATCAGCACCGTGCCAGCCGTCGGACCAACCGGGTCGGTCGCCGTGCAGCCATTGCCGCACTTGGCGATGGCCAGGTCCGGGTCGTCGATCTTGGTGTCGTTGTAGCTGGCACCCAGCGTGACCATCAGGTTGTCGGTCACCATCGCACGCAGGTCGAGCTCGACCCCCTGGCCGATGGTGCGCTCGACGTTGACCAGGCGGTTGAAGTTCTGCGTGCCGCCGACCGCTGTGACCTGCTGGTCCTTCACGGTGTAGCGGAACACGCTGGCCGACAGGCGGGCGCGGCGGTCGAACAACTCGGCCTTCACGCCGGCCTCGTACGACAGCACCTTTTCGGCATCGGCCACGCTCACCCAGTCACGCGCCGGCACGACGTCCGGCCCACTCGGCGGGAACAGCAAGCGACCCTGGATCGACGGCGCGCGGAAGCCGGTGGCGACGCGAGCGTAGACCTTGGTGTCCTTGTCGATCGAGTACGTGCCGCTCAGGTCCCAGCTGGTGTTGGAAGCGCGCGTTTCCTTGGGAATCTGCAGGAGCTCGGGCGCGCTGAATGGCGGCGCCTCGACCCGGTTGGCAACAAAGTCCTTGGAGTCACGCGTGTAGCGCAGGCCACCACGCAACTCAAACGCATCCGTGACGCGGTAGTTCAGAGAACCGAACGCCGCCCAGGCGGTGTTGTCCTGCTTCTGCGTCGCGTAGCCGTTCTGCACGCCACCGGCCAGCGAGTCGTAGTTGAAGCTCTCGATGAAGAGATGCTCCTTGAAGTAGTACAGGCCGCCCAGCCACTTCAGGCCACCGCCGGCGTCGCCTTCGAGGCGGAACTCTTGCGTCAGCTGGCGGTGCTCGGGCATTCCGTCGGCCGATTCGGCGGCAAACGGGATGGTGCCCGGCCCGGAGTCAGGCAGGAACACTGCGCCATAGCCGCCGTCGATATCACCCCGGCTGTAGGCATCCAGCGTCTCGTAGCCGGTGATCGAGTGCAGTGTCATGCCGCTGCCCAGGCCCCAACGCAGGCGCAGGTTGGCGCCCTGGCTCGACAGGCGTTGCTCGTTCTTGCCGTCGGTGGAGATCTTTTCGGGGTCGAAGTCGTCGACCAGGTCGTTGGTGCCGGGCTTGATGATGTTGGCGCGGAACAGGCGTGCGCTGCCCTTCATCTCGCGGCCGTGGATGTTGGCCAGCGCCGAGAAATCGGAATGCGGCTGGTACAGCACCTGCAGGCGCGCCGCGCTGTCGTCATAACCCTCGAGTTTTTGCGTCGGGCCGGCGTCGTAGGTGTTCTCGACCCAGTCGTCGCGGTGCTGGATCTGGGCCGAGAAGCGCGCCGCCCAATCGCCGCCCAGCGGCAGGTTGAAGGCACCGGCCAGGCTCGAGGTGCCATAGGTGCCGTAGGTGGCGCTGACATAACCGTCCTGCTTTTGCGACGGCTTGACCGACTCGAACTTGACCACGCCGGCCGGCGAGTTGCGGCCGAAGAGGGTGCCCTGCGGGCCACGCAGCACTTCCACCTGCGCCAGGTCGAACAGGGGGAAGCCCTTCAGCACCGGGTTTTCTTGCACCACGTCGTCGAACACCAGCGAGACGGGCTGCGAGGCGTTCAGGTCGAAGTCGGTGTTGCCCAGGCCGCGGATGTAAAAGCGCGGGAAGGCGCGGCCGTAGGACGACTCGATGTTCAGGCTCGGCGTGCGGGCGGCCAGCTGGCGCACGTCCAGGCCGCCGCTGTTCAGCACTTCCAGTTCTTCACCCCGGATCGCGCTGACCGACTGCGGCACGTTGAGGATGTTCTCGGTGCGCCGCTCGGCCGTCACGGTGATGGTCTGCAGCTTGCCGGCTTCGTTGGCTTCGGCGGGTTGCTGCTGGGCCCAGGCGGCGGGCGCCAGGGCGACCAGGGCCAGCGCGGCGGCAGCGGCCAGGGGGTGCAGCCGGTGGGTCAGCGGCGCGGCGAAGGGGGCGGGATGCATAAAGAACTTCTCCTCGGTGATCTGGTGGGACCGGGGCAGCCAAGCAAGGCTCATGCTCGGTGCGGTGGCCCGTGCAGCCGGCGATGCTATCCACCCCCGGGCCGCGGATCCACTTTCGTTGCGCCGCAGTGTTGCGCGGATCACTCAGCTGTTCCCCCTAGAACCGCCACCCCGGACGGCCCACCCGACTACGATCGCAGCCGATGAAACTCGCCTGGCCGCTGCCCGCGCTGCTGACCTGGGGCGCCGCCTGGGCGCTGTTCGCCGGGTTGCCGGCGCTGGGGCTGCCTGCGCTGGCGGCCTTCGGCATTGCGCTGGCGGGCGTGGCGGCGGTCGCCTGGTGGTGGCAGGCACCACGTTGGCGCAAGCTGATCGTCGTGGCGGGGTTTCCGCTGTCCATCGTCGCCTCGGGCAGCGCCGTCGGGGCCCTGCCGGCATGGGCCTGGCTGCTGCCGCTGGCGCTGCTGCTGGCCGTCTACCCGATGCAGGCCTGGCGCGATGCTCCGGTCTTCCCGACGCCGGCCAAGGCGCTGGCCGGGCTGGCAGGGCAGGCACCGCTGCCGCCACAGGCCCGTGTGCTGGACGCCGGCTGCGGCCTGGGCGCCGGGCTGCGGGCGCTGCACGCCGAATACCCGGCCGCGCGGATCGAAGGGCTCGAATGGAGCTGGCCGCTGGCGCTGCTGTGCGCGCTGCGCTGCCGCTTTGCCCGGGTTCGCCGCGGCGACATCTGGGCCGTGGACTGGTCCGGCTACGACCTGGTCTACCTGTTCCAGCGCCCGGAAAGCATGGCCCGCGCGCTGGACAAGGCCGGCCGCGAGCTGCGACCCGGCGCCTGGCTGGTCAGCCTCGAATTCCCCGCCACCGGCTGGGCGCCGCAAGCGCGGCTGCAGAACGTCGAGGGCAAACCGGTGTGGCTGTACCGGGCGCCGTTCAGACGGCGGTAGCGGCGGGCTCGTCCACCGTCTTGGGAACAGTCGCCCACTCGTGCCGCAGCAGACCGTAGCAGTTGGAATCCTTGGCTTCGCCCTTCATCACCCAGTGCTGGCGCAGCATGCCTTCATGGGTGAAGCCCAGCCGCAGCAGCAACTGATGCGACCCGCTGTTGCGCGGGTCCACATGGGCGACGAGCCGGCGCAAGCCCAACGCGCCGAAGGCGTGGCTGATCAGCGCCTGCAGCCCCTCGCGCATCACGCCGGTGCCCCAGTGCGGCCGGCCCAGCGCGTAGCCCAACTCGGCCACGCCACTGTCGGGCTCGAAGCGAAACAACAGGCCGGTGCCGACGACCGTGCCGCTGGCCTTGTCGGCCAGCACGAACTGCATCGCGCTGCCTTCTTCATGGCGCTTCTGCACACGGCCATACCAGGCTTGGGCGTCTTCGAGCGTCTGCCAGGTCGTGTACGGCAGGTAACGCGTCACCTCGTCGACCGAGTGGATGCGCAGCAGGTCGGGCAGGTCGGTTTCTTCGACGAAGCGAAGGCGCAGGCGGGGGGTGTCGATCGGGTCCGGTACGACGACGGGAGCGGTGATGGGGGTAGGCATTGGGGTGGTGGCAGGTGCGGATGAAACCGGGTCGGAACCCGGCGGCCATCACCGCAGCTTACCGCCCCGCCCGCTCACGGCGCTGAGGCGGCGGATGCGGGCAGCCCGACCTTCTGCGCCGTCCGCTCAATCGCCCGGCCGGTGGCCGATGCCGCTCTGCCAACCGCCTCGGCGGTTTTCCGCGCGCCATGCTCGACGGCGCTGGCGGCCTTGCTGGCCCCGCGCTCCACGGCATGGCCGACCCGGGTCGCCACGCCCGAAGCGGCGCTGGCCGCGGAACTGGCCGCCTCGGCCGGGCCGGCCATGGCCACCGCCGAGGCGGCCCACAACAAAGCGCCAGCCAAGGCGGCGCGGCCCGGATTGGAAGGACAAACAGCCATCATTGCCTCCTGCGAATCAAGCATCCTGCAGGATTGGGCCCCGTGCCGACGCAAAAGTTCAACCCGGCGGCGACACGGCCGTCGGCCGCACGCCACATCAACGTCCCTGGAACAGCGCCGGGCGCTTGTCGATGAAGGCCTGCATGCCCTCTTTCTGGTCTTCGGTCGCGAACAGCGCATGGAAGRTGCGGCGCTCGAACAGCAGGCCTTCGCGCAAGCCCAGCTCCAGTGCGCGCTCGACCGCTTCGCGCGCGACCATCGCCGCCGCCTTGCCATGGTTGGCAATCTGCCGCGCGGCACCCAGCGTTTCTTCCATTAGTTGACCCACCGGAACGACGCGCGAGACCAGCCCGACCTGCTGCGCTTCTTCGGCACCGATCGTGCGGCCGGTCAGCACCATGTCCATCGCCACCGATTTGCCGACCAGCTTGGTCAACCGCTGCGAGCCGCCCATGCCGGGAATCACGCCGAGCTTGATCTCGGGCTGGCCGAACTTGGCGTTGTCGGCCGCGAAGATCAGGTCGCACATCATGGCCAGCTCGCAACCGCCACCCAGCGCGTGGCCGGCTACCGCGGCGATCTTCGGCGTGCGCAGTGCGGTGAAGGCGTCCCAGCCGGCGAAGAAATCGGCGTAGAACATGTCCATGTAGCTCTGGCCGCGCATCTCCTTGATGTCGGCGCCGGCGGCAAAGACCTTGTCCGAGCCGGTGATGACGAAACAGCCGACCGTGCGGTCGCGGTCAAAAGGCTGCAGGCCATCGACCAGTTCGTGCATCACGTCCGAGTTCAGGGCGTTCAAGGCCTGCGGCCGGTTCAAGCGGGCGACGACGACGCCGCCCTCGCGTTCGATCAAGACATTGCTCATGGCGAGTCTCCAGATTGGTTGGGTTGGGTACGCGGCGCCAGGCCCGCTCAGGAGTCCCAGATCGCGCCATACGCAGGGATGCCACGGCTTTCCATCGCGTGCACCACCTCGCGCGTCAGCTTCTGGTTGGCGATGCAGATCACCGCTTCGGCGTTGCCGCTGCGATGCGCGGCGAGAGCCAGGTGCACCAGGTCGGGTTTGCCGCTGGCGTCGGTGTCCCAGATCAGCGCGTCGGGCTGCGCAGCCAGGATCTCGTCGACCAGCGCGTCGCCATAGGTCTTGCGCGGGCTGCGAGTCGACCAGATCAGCTGCATCGGCACGCGGTGCGCCAGCAGGTGCGGCAACACGGGGCCGATGCCGCTGCCAGTGGCGACATAGACCACCTTCTTGAACAGCGTCTCGATGTTGGCGACACCGGCAGTGGTGATGCCCTTGACCCACACATGCGAGGGCATGTCGTTGATGAAGTCGCCGGTCCAGTCCCCCGCGCGCGAGATGATCAGGCGGAAGCCTTCTTCGCCCGGCGCCGGGATGTTGGCGAACGAATGCCACTCGACCAGCGGGTTGCGGCTGACGGCGGTCGACGAGCCGGGGAACGGTGTCTCGCCATGGTTGAAGCGCACCACCGCCGCGTGCTTCGACGGCCGCACGATGTCCACATTGACCTTGCGCAGGCGAAGCCACGGCAACGCGATGCTGGTACTCAACACGATCAGCGTCCACAAGGCCGGCGACGCCCACAGTGCGTCTCCGAAAGGCAGCGCGCCCCGCTGCGCGTCGACGAACAAGAAGGCGTGGGTCCAGAACAGCGCCAACGCCGTCCAGCCGCCGAAGCGGTGCACCAGCTCGAACCGGTTGTGCCAGCGCGATCGGATCTGCGGCAAGGCCATCACGACGATGCCGACGAGCAACGCCACGAGCGCACCGCTGACCACCATCAGCGCGGTCGACACGCCGGGCAGCCGCTGCCACCAGGCCGACACCGACGCGCCGGTCTGCAGCGCGAACCACAGTGTGGCGACCACCGCGCAGCCACTGTGCAAGCCGCCGAAGTGGTAAACCTTGCCCAGGTGCCAGCGGATCGCCAGCGGCCAGCTCGTCGGCGCACGGGTGGCGAGCCAGAACAGCAGGTTGACCACGTACTGCTGGCGCACCAGCACCGCGACGGCAAAGTTCGCCAGCACCAGCTTCGACAGGCTGTCGAGGCGGTGGGCGCTGTCCCACCACCAGCCGCCATCGGCCAGGCCCTGGCCCAGCATGGCCAGGTTCAACGTGGACACCAACACCACCAGCAGGTGGTAGTGCATCAGCCACGGGTGGGTGACCCAACGCCGGACGGCGCTGGCGCGCAGCGGCGGCGCCAGGTGAAGCTGGTTCTCCATCACGCGGTCACCTCCTGGCTGTCCGCGGTGTCTTGCCAGTCGAACAAGCCCGACAGCTGCGCCAGCGACAGCAGCCGCCGCTTGTCGATCTTGCCGCGGTCGGTCATCGGCAGGCTGTCGAGCGTGATGACCGCCATCGGCACGCAGTAGTACGGCAGGGTCGCAGCCACCCGCTCGCGCGCCGCTTCGGCATCGACCGTGCGCGGTGCGACGAACGAGACCAGTCCGCGATCGTCGTACTTCAGCGTGGCAGCGCGCTCGCAGTGCGGCGCCTGCTCCAGCACGCTGGAGACCGAGTCGAGCTCGACCCGGAAGCCACGCACCTTGACCTGGTCGTCGACGCGGCCGAAGTGCTCCAGCTCGCCGTCCTCGGTCCAGCGACCCAGGTCGCGGGTGCGAAACATCCGGTGGCCGGCACCGAGGAAGGGGTCGGGCGCGTAGCGCTCAGCGTTGAGCGCATCGTTGTGCAGGTAACCGGCCGAGACACAAGCACCACCCGCCCACATCTCGCCGATCTCGCCGATCGCACAGGGCCGGCGATGCTCGTCGAGCACATACACCGTGTTGTTCGGCGTCGGCTTGCCGATCGTCAGCAGCCGGCCATCGGGCCGGTAGTGCTGCGCAGTGTTGACGATCGTCGTCTCGGTCGGGCCGCAGGAGTTGTAGAAGGTGCAGAAGCTGGCCCACTTGTCGGCCAGCGGCTTCGGGCACGGCTCACCGGCCACGGCCACCACCCGCACGTTGCGGCAGGCGTCGGCATCCAGCTCGCTCAGGATGGTCGGCGTGGCGATCACCACGTCAGCCTGCTGCACCGCCTCGGCGATGCTGGCGCCGCGGATCACCAGCGTCGCCCCGTGGGCGAGGCAACCGAGGATCTCCCACGCCGCCATGTCGAACGCGATCGCCAGGATGTGTGAGACCTTCAGCCCGGGTCGCATGCCCAGCCGCCCCGGCTCGGTCAGCAGGATGTTGCAGACGTTGTGGTGCGTGACCTGCACCCCGTTGGGCATGCCGGTCGTGCCGGAGGTGAAGAGCGTGAAGCAACCATCGGCGCCCGACAGCGGCCGACGCGGCTCGAAGCGCGGGCCCGCCGGCTCATCCCAAGGCTCGGCCATCAGCTCGTCGATCGCGAGGCAAACCGCGCCGGGCGGCAACGGCAGTTGGTCGCGCAGCGGCGACAGCGTCAGGATCACCCGGGTCGAAGCGACCTCGGCCACATGCCGCAGCTGCGGTGCTTTCGCGACCCCCACGTGCTGCGGCACATACGACGCACCGGTTTTCAGCACCGCCAGGATGCCGACCACCATCGCGATCGAGCGGTGAACGAACAGGGCCACGCGGTCGCCCGGCACCACGCCGTGCCGCGCCAGCCGGTGCGCGAGCCTGTCGGCCTGGCGGTCCAGCATCGCGTAGCTGAGCTGCTCACCCAGGTGCTCGATGACGATGGCCTCCGGCTGTGCCTGCACCTGCGCCTCGATCGCGTGGTGGATGCAGTCGAAGGGCAGGGCTTCCTTCGGTCCCTGGCCGAAGCATTCGAAGCGCACCTGGTCGTCCAGCGACAGGTGCGCGATGGCGGCGCGGTTGAAGACCATCGCGGGCGGTGTGCCCGGTTCAGCCAAACTTTCAAGTTCTGCTGACAATTCATCGCCRGCGGAGTCCTCGAAGTCCGGCATCGGCGTGATCGCCGTCCATGCGACGCCGGCTGGGCGTGCGCTTTCCTCGACTGCTGTTCTCATGCTGGTTCCCCTGTGCGTGTGAATCCACAGGCCACGGCTGCGCCAGAGCAGCCGGCCCCACTAAGACCCGCCGATGTGCTTGATTCGCGGCGGTATCGAGCGGTGAGTGCCGGTTCGGGCACTGCGTGGTTGTCACGAGTTAGGGGGTGACCGGCGCAACTCTTTGCAACATGACAAGGCCGCTTAGCTGAGCGATCGATTTGGCCGTGCGTGTCAATTCGCCGTTAGAAACCAGCGCCCGTTTTCACTGGAGAAACGCATTGGAAAAGCCCTCGCCAATCGTTCGCGCTGACTCCGGCAACAAGGCCTGTGCCCCAACGAATCTGGCGCTCAAGGGGGCACCTAGGCCCTGCCCCCTAACTTACGTAGCCAGCGTCTCCCGACGCTGACGACCGGTCGATGCGCGGCCGTCAGGGCTTCAACAGCCCCAGGTCCACCACCGCGGCCATCGCGCGGTAGCCGGCGTCGTTCGGGTGGACATGGTCGCCGCTGTCGAACTCGGCCCGCTGGCGCTCCGGGTGCGCGAGATCACGCACCACCTGGTCGAAGTCCACCACCGCGTCGAAGCCCTTGCCTTGGCGGATCCAGGTGTTCACCGCCTGGCGCTTGGCTTCGGCCGCCGGCGTCTGCGCCCACTTGCCGGCCGCGCCGCCGCGCGGCAGCAGCGTGCCGCCCCACACGCTGACGCCGCTCGCATGCGCCCGCTGGATCAGCGCCTTCATGCCTTCGATGATGCGTTCGGCCGAAGGTTGGTCCTCAGGCAACGGCAGCATGCCGGCCGCGGTGATATCGTTCGTGCCTTCGAACAGCAGGATCCAACGGATGTTGGGCTTGCTCATCACATCGCGTTCCAGGCGCGCCAGGGCGCTCTGCCCGATGAAGGGGTCGACGCCGTCGCGCAGCAGGCGGTTGCCGGCGATGCCGACGTTGGCCACGCCGATGTGGGCCGTCGCCGGGGTGGCCAGCATCCGCTCGGCCAAGGCATCGGTCCAGCGGCCCGGGCGGTCCGGCGTCGAGCCGATGCCGTCGGTCAATGAGTCGCCAAGCGCCACCAGCGTGCGCGCCGGCTCACCGGCCGCGGCCACCTCGATGTCGGTCACGAAGTAGCGGCTGTCGTCGGTCTGGTGGGCCGGGTAGTGGGCGGCCGAGGTCACGTCGCCGCCCTCGGCCAGGTAGACAGTCTGCAGGCCGTTGCTGTGCACGGTCGATGGCCCGCTGCCCTGCGGCAGGTACAGGCTGAGCGCCAGCGCCTGCAGTGGCGCCACGTTCATCGGCACCGCGTCACTCAACACGCTCTCGCCGGGCTGGATGGTCACGGTGGCCCGACCGCCGAAGGGCAGCGCCCGGTCGGTGCCGGCCTGGATGGCCGGCCCGTCGGCTGGCAGCGCCATGTGCACCGGGCCGATCACCAGCGGCCGGGTGCCAAACAGGTTCGACAGCCGCACGCGGACCTCGCGCCCACCGGCACTGGTGCGCATCACCTGGCGGATCGTCTGCGGCTTCAGCTCAGGCCCGGCCAGGTCGGGCGCTGCGGCCCAGGTCGAGATCCAGGGGTCGCGGCCCTCGGCGAAGGCGGTGGACGCCAGCAGCGTGGTCGCGAGCAGTGCGCCAAGCACCGTGCGGCGAAGAATCGGTGGCGTCGTCATCAAGGTGGGCGCTCCATGTCAAAGTAAAGTTAGTTCTCGGACACGCGGCGGTGTGATCGGTTCCATGCCGATGCGAGCCGCGCGTGCAACACCTGGTCATTGATCATCGCTGAACCTTGGGGCCAGGCTCCCTCGGCAAGATGCGCTGGCGCCCTGAACCGTGGTCCGGCCTCCCCCAGCCGCCGCGGCCTCGCGTGGCCCGCAGGTAACCCCCCTCGCCTTCGGGTCGGTTCAACCATGACCTTCAGTGGAGACACCCATGACCTCGACCCTGATGAAGTTGAACGTTCCGTCCCGGCGGCTGCTGCAGCTCGCTGCCGTGGCGGCGCTTTGCGCCGGCAGTTCCGCAATGGCCCAGTCGGGCAACCCGCAGCGTGACCGCGTGCACGCGATCGAAGCCGAAATGGCCGCCTATTGGGGCGTGGACCTCAATGCGCAGCCGGAAGTCGTCGGCGGCAAGACCGCTCCGGACGGCAAATGGCCCTTCATGATCGCGTTGCTGGACGCCGGCACCTCGAGCAACTACGACGCCCAGTTCTGCGGCGCCTCGTTGATCAGCAAGCGCGACGTGCTGACCGCCGCGCACTGCGTAAAGGGCACCCAGCCGAACCAGATCCAGGTACTGGTCGGCACACAGGATTTGAAGAGCGGCGGACGGCGGGTGAATGTGGCCCGCATCACCGTCAACCCGAAGTACAACTCCCGCACCAGCGATTCGGACGTGGCCGTGCTGCGCCTGGCCGAGGACGTCAACGACGTCACGCCGGTCGAGTACGCCAGCACCCTGAAGCAAGAGAACAAGTACGCCRCCGCCGGCAAGCCGGTCTTTGGCATGGGCTGGGGCGAGACCGAGACCACGCCGCACTTCCCCAACGAGCTCCAGCAAGTCAAGGTGCCGGTGACCGACCGCGAAGTCTGCAATGCGGCCGATGCGTACAACGGCAAGATCACCGACACGATGATCTGCGCCGGCCTGAAAGAAGGCGGCAAGGACACCTGCCAGGGTGATTCCGGCGGTCCGCTGGTGTCCAAGGGCCCCGACGGCACTTTCCACTTGCAAGTCGGCGTCGTCAGCTGGGGCTATGGCTGCGCCGACCCCAACCACTACGGCGTCTATTCACGCATGGCCACGCTCGGCGCCTGGGTGAAGGAACAAGTCGCCGCGCCCTGATCGGATCCAGGAGGGATCCAGCCTCGCCCCCCGGGGCTGGTCCGGCGCCGCGGTAGCGGGCCGCAGCGCCGGCACCCCGGTGGGCCTATTCGGCTCGCCGGGGTGGTCGCATTTGCAGGGACGGCGGCACCTTGCGCTCCAGCAGCTCGATCAGCGCGTCGTCCATGTATTCGTACTCGTCCGGGATGCCGAGCACGACGATGCGTTTGCCGTTCAGGTAAGGCTTGAACTTCTTCGTGATCTTGTTGCGGTGCGCCCGCTCCATCACGAAGATGATGTCGGCCCACGCAATGAGTTCTGGCCCGAGCGGGACATTGGCTGAATCATGCACACCAGCCGACTCGCACTCGACGCCTTCGTACTGCGAGAAGACATGCTCGGCGGTCGGGCTGCGCAGCTTGTTTTGCGAGCAGACGAACAGTGCGCGGATCATTGCCCCATGCGTCACT
>NZ_JBFUGE010000139.1:0-13100 GCF_056403075.1 Ideonella sp. P3_A4
GGGCCGAGCCTCTGGCTCGGCGCGGCCTGCAAGGCAGGCCCCCGGAGGGGCCGTGGGGGCCTATTTCACCCAGGTATTGAGCTGGATGATCGGCAGCAGCACCGACAGCACGATCAGCATCACGACGACGCCCATCGCGACGATCAGCAGCGGCTCTAGCACTGTGGCCACCGCAAGTGCGCGGCGTTGCACTTCGCCGCCGAGCTGGCGCGCGGCGCGCTCCAGCATCACCGGCAGCTTGCCGGTCTGCTCGCCCAGGCGGGCAAACATCGCCAGCAGGCCGGGGAAGCGCTTCTTGGCGGCCAAGGCCGAGGCCAGTGGCGCACCTTCGCGCACCTGCACCAGCGCGGCCATCGCGTCGGCACGCATCGCGCGGTTGCCCAAGGTTTCGGCCGCCGCCTGCAAGGCTTTCAAGATCGGTACACCGGCGCCGGCCAGCATCGCGAGCGTGCCGGCGAAGCGAGCCGCGTTGTAGCCCCGGGCCAGGCGGCCGAACAGCGGCAGGCGCAGCGTCGCCGCATCGAAGCGCTCGCGAAAGGCCTCGTTGCGCAGCGAGAAGCTCAGCATCGCGACGCCGGCGACCAGCAACACCACGACGACCCAGCCGTAGCTGCGCACGAAGGCGCTGATGGCCAGCATCGCGACCGTCAGGCCCGGCAACGCGCGCTTGGTGCTGGTGAAGACCGAGGCGACCTGCGGCACGACGTAGGTCACCAGGAAGGTGACGATGATGATCGCGATCAGCGAGACGATGGCCGGGTACAGCATCGCGCCCAGGACCTTGGCCTTCAGGGCCTGGCGGTCTTCCAGGTCGTCGGCCAGTTTCTCCAGCACGGCGCCGAGCGCGCCGCTGGCCTCGCCGGCCGCGACCACCGCACGGTAGACATCGTCGAACTCGCGCGGGCTCGACGACAACGCGCGGGCGAACGAGCTGCCGGCATTGACCTCGCTTCGCAGGTGGGCCAACAACTCGCGCTGGCGCGGCTCTTCGGCTTCATCGGCCAGTGCGGTCAGCGCCCGTTCGAGCGGCAGGCCCGAGCCGACCAGGCCAGCCAACTGGCGCGTCCACACCGTCAGGCCGCTGGTGCTGAAGGCGCGTCGGCCGAGACGGCTGCGGCCACTGCCGATACCGCTGTTGCCACCCTCGTTGCTCACGCCCACCGGCGTCACTGCCAGCGGCACCAGATCCTTGGCACGGACCTGGGCCCGCGCACCCTTGGCGTTGTCGGCCTCGACGATGCCGGTCGTCGTCTTGCCGGCGGCGTCGAGGGCTTCGAACTTGAAGGCGGTCATCGAGAGTTATCGGCGGTCGGGGTCATTCGCGGGTCACGCGCAGCAATTCCTCTTGCGAGGTGATGCCGGAGTCGATCAAACGTTGGCCGTCGTCGCGCATCGTGCGGAAGCCCGAGGCCTCGGCGGCCACGTAGAGCTGGCTTTCGGCCGCGCGGTTGTGGATCAGCGCGCGGATCTTGTCGTCCACGACCATCAGCTCGTAGACGCCGGTGCGGCCCTTGTAGCCGGTGTTCGCGCATTCGGGGCAGCCGACCGGATGCCAGCGGCCGCGCTCGTCTTGCTTCTTGCAGACCGGGCACAGCTTGCGCACCAGCCGCTGGGCCAGCACGCCCAGCAGGCTGGAGCTGAGCAGAAAAGGCTCGACGCCCATGTCGGTCAGGCGGGTCACGGCGCTGAGTGCGTCGTTGGTGTGCAGCGTGGCCAGCACCAGGTGGCCGGTCAGCGAGGCCTGGATCGCGATCTGCGCGGTCTCGAAATCGCGGATTTCGCCGATCATGATCACGTCCGGATCCTGCCGCAGGATCGCGCGCAGCGCGGTCGCGAAGCTCAGGTCGATCGCCGGGTTGACCTGCGTCTGGCCGATGCCGGGCAGCTCGTATTCGACCGGGTTTTCCACCGTCAGCACGTTGGTGGTGGCGGTGTCCAGGCGGGTCATCGCCGCGTACAGCGTGGTCGTCTTGCCCGAGCCAGTGGGGCCCGTGACCAGCACGATGCCGTGCGGCTGCTGCACCTGCCGGTTGAAGGCGGTCAGCACGTCGCCGCTCATGCCCAGGCTTTCGAGGCTGAACTTGGCTTCGGTCTTGTCCAGCAGACGCAGCACGGCGCGCTCGCCATGGGCCGAGGGCAGGGTCGAGACCCGCACGTCGATCGCACGACCGCCGATGCGCAAGGAGATGCGGCCGTCCTGCGGCAGGCGCTTCTCGGCGATGTCGAGCTCGGCCATGATCTTCAGGCGCGAGATCAGCGCCGCGTGCAGCGCCTTGTTCGGCTGCACCACCTGGCGCAGCGTGCCGTCGACGCGGAAGCGCACCGACGAGCTGCGCTCGTACGGTTCGATGTGGATGTCGCTCGCGCCGTCTTTCGCGGCCTGCGTCAGCAGCGCGTTGAGCATGCGGATGATCGGCGCGTCGTTGGCGGCTTCGAGCAGGTCCTCGACCGCCGGCAGTTCTTGCATCATGCGCGACAGGTCGACCGCGCTTTCGACCTCGCCGACCACCGCCGCGGCGCTGGCTTCGCCGCCGGCATAGGCCTCGGCCAGGCGCTTGTCCAGCGTCTCGGTGGCTTCGGATTCGAAGCGGTCGACGTTGTAGCGGCGCAGCACCTCGGTCAGTGCGCTGCGCGGGGTCGAGTCGGCCAGGCGCAGCACGAGCTGGCGGCCGTCGTCCTCCAGCAGCAAGGTGTTGGCCTTCGCGAAGGCGTAGGGCAGCGGGTGGCGTTGGCCCATGGGGTGCCTCTTTCCTGGCGGACTTATTGACCGGGCGTCGGCGCGGGCACGGTGGTCGGCGTCGAGGCCGGGGTTGGCGGCACGACGACCTGCTGATCCGGCAGCTTGCCGGCCTTGCGTTCCGGCAGCACGAGGTTGCCATCGACCGGCACCAGCGTCGTCGGGTCGCGCTGGATGTTGCCCTGCACGGCGCGGATCGCGTCGTAGCGGTCGATCATCATCTGCTCGGCGGCCTGGGGCGTGCGCAGCACCACCGGGCGCAGGAACAGCATCAGGTTGCTCTTGGTGCGCTTGCGGGCTTCGTTCTTGAACAGGTTGCCGATGATGGGGATGCTGCCCAGCACGGGCACCGCGTTGTCGGCGTCGCCGTATTCGTCTTTCAGCAGGCCGCCCAGCACCATCATGCTGCCGTCGTCGACGACCACGGTGGTTTCGATCGAGCTCTTGTCGGTGATCTGCTGGCCGCCGGCGCGCAGCGAGCTGTTTTCCTGGAACACCGTCATACGCACGGTGCCGCCTTCGCCGATCTGGCTCTTGATGCGCAGCGTGATGCCGACGTCCTTGCGCTCGATCGTCTGGAACGGGTTGACCGCGCCGTTGCCGGTGCCGGTGTTGGTGAACGAACCGGTCGTGAACGGCACGTTCGAGCCGATCACGATCTTGGCTTCTTCGTTGTCCAGTGCCACCAGGTTCGGCGTCGACAGCACGTTGGCGCCGGTGTTGGTCTCGAGGAAACGGGCCAGTGCACCGAGCGTGTAGAAGCCGGCGATCTTGCGGAACACGCCGATGTTCAGGCCGTTGCCGAGCAGCGAGCTCGGGCTGCCGGTGGTGGTGCCGGTGGTGGTCGAGCCGCCCGCAGCGCCCGAGAGCGACAGGTCGACGATGTTGCCGACCGAGCCGAAGTTGGTGCCGGCCACGCCCACCACATTGGCGCTGGTGCTGGCATTGCCGAGCAGGCTCTGCCACTGGAAGCCGAATTCGGCCGCCTTCTCGGCATCGACCTTGACGATCAGCGTTTCGACATAGACCTGTGCGCGGCGGGTGTCGAGCTGGTCGATCACCTGGCGCATCTGGCGGTACACCGGCTCAGGCGCCGAGATGATCAGCGAGTTGGTTGCTGGGTCGGCCTGGATCTGGCCGCCGGTGGACGGGCTGGCCGAAGCTGCCACCGGGGTGGTCGCGGCCGCGCTGAGGCCCGAGGCCGTGCCGCCGGCGCTGACGGCCGGGCTGGCGTTGGCGGTCGGGCTGGGGCGCGACACACCGCCGCTGCCCGAGCTGAAGCTGCCGCTCGAGCCGCTGGCGCTGCTGGTGGCCGCCGTGCCGCTGGCGATGGCGGCGCGCAGCACCTCGGCCAGCTTCACCGCATCGGCGTTCTTCAGGTAGACGACCCAGATGTTGCCGGCGGGGCCGCCGCCGGGGATCGGCTTGTCGAGCTTCTCGATCAGCGACTTGACGGCGTTCATGCGCACCGGGTTGGCGGTGCGCACGATCAGCGCGTTGCTGCGCGGCTCGACGACGATCGATGTCGCCGCGGCTTGGGTATTGGCACCGCCGGGCACGTTGGCACCGGCGCCGCCTTCGGTCAACTTCTGCAGCAGCGGGGCCAGATCGGCGGCCAGTGCATGCTGCACCGGGATGACCTCGATTTCGGACGCGGCCGGCTGGTCCAGCGCGGCAATGATCTTGGCCAGGCGCTGCAGGTTGTCGGCGTAGTCGGTGATGATCAGCGTGCCGTTGGCCGGGTTCGCGTTGATCGTGTTGTTGGCGCTGATCAGCGGCCGCAGCACGGCCACGAGGTTGTTCGGGTTCTCGTGGTTGAGGCGGAAGATCTGGGTCAGGATCTGGTCGCCGCGCAGCGTCGGCGCGCCGATCGAGACGGTGCCGGCCTGCAGCTTGGCTTCAGCTTCGGGCACGACCTTCAGCAGGCCCGCGTTTTCGACCACCGTGAAGCCCATGCCGCGCAGCGCGGCCAGGTAGCTGCGCCAGGCCTCTTGCGGCGGCTGCGCCTTTTCGCTGGTGACGGTGATCTGGCCCTTGACCCGCGGGTCGACGACGATCTGGCGGTCCAGCATCGCACCGATGGCGCGCGAAACGGCTTCGATGTCGGCATTGATGAAGTTCAGCGTGACCGGTGCCTTGGCGCGCGTCTTGGGCATCGGCGGATCGTCCGAGTCGTTCGACTGGCCATGGACGACCGGCGTGACGGCCAGCAAGGCGGCCAGGGCCAGCGGGGCCCAACGGCCGCGCAACGCTGCGACTTGACGAGAGAGCGGGCTCTTCATGGGACGGAGGCGGTGGTGCAAAGTCATGATCACCCGATCGAAATGACGGACGCTGCGCCGTTGCGGCGTCCGATGATGTTCAGCAAGTTGTTCAGTGCCGGCTCGAAGCCCGGCGCGGCGCGCGCGTCGCCGTTGAATTTGAGGCCGCGTTCGCCGAATTGGCCGCTGCCGTTGAGCTGCAGCGCGCCTTCCAGCGTGCGCAGCGTGAGCGCCGGGCGAGCCGCCGCGCCACTGGCGCCTTCGGCGCCGCCGCTCAGGCCGATGCGGTAGCTGCCCAGCGCGTCGAGCGTGGACAGGCGCGACGAGGCCTGCATCCAGTCCAGGTCGGCCTGGCCGCGAACCTGCCAGACGCCGCCGTTCGATTCAAGCGTCAGCCCTTGCGTGGCCAGTCGCAGTTGGCCACCCGGGCGCAAGGTGTTCCACGGCGCACCCAGGCCTTCCAGCCAGGCCGCGGGCCAGTGGCCCACGCCGCTGGTGCCCGGCTTCACCGCGACCGACATCTTGTTCCAGCCCGGCCGCCATTCCAGCTCCAGGCCGGGTTCGATGCAGCAGCCCTGCGACAGTTTCAACCGCAGGCCACCGAAGAAGGGTGAGACCGACCAGTCCAGCCGCGAAGGCAGAACGGCAGCGTCCTTGCTGCCGGCGCCGCCAGTCAGCACCGGCAAGGCGCTGCCCTGCCAGATGCTGCCCTCGGCTTCAGCCAGCAGCAGGCGGCCGTTGGTGGCGCTGGCCACGCTGTCGGCCAGCCAGGATGCTGGCGCATAGGCGATGAACGCATAGAAGCCGCCCAGCACCGCACCCGTCACCGCCCAGCGGACCAGGTGCGGCGAGTTGGCTGCTGCTTGCAGGCCACTGCGCGCACGACGCATCCCGAGCAAGATGCTGTCGTCGAAAGTGGACAGGCTCCAGCCGGTGCGGGTGGGGGATTTGGCCATGGCGTGTCGTGGGTGGCGTGCCGTGCCGCTCAGGGGTTCGCCGCCAGCGTGACCACGACCTGGCCCGACAGGCCGCCCTCGGCGCGGTTGACCTGCATGTCGACCGGCCGGGCGCGTGCGCCGCTGCGCACTTCGGCCAGCCAGGTGCGCAGGGCTTCCGGCGAAACGCCGTTGACGCTCAGTGTCGCGCGCTCGCCGGCCTGACTCAGCTTGCCGTTGGCGCCGAGCCGATCGGTGGCCGACTTGAGCGCTTCGGCGGCCTGTGCCGCATTGACCGGCGGCTGGGTCTTCAGGTCACGCGCCTCGTTGGCCAGGCGCTGCATCTGCATCCAGTCGAGTTCGAGGCTGCGCTTTTGCGCCGGCACGGTCTTCCAGGTCGTCCAGGCCGAATACAGGCCCACGTACCACAACAGCAGCAACGCAATCGCGCCGGCGCCAATGCCGACCAGCATGCGTTCGCGCGGCTGCATGCGGGCCCAGCGCTGTTGGAGTTCTTGTTGTGCGTTCATCGGGGCCTCACCTGTCGACGTTGTTGTTCACGCCGGTGGGCGATTGGGTCGGCATGCGCTGCGGCTGCACGGGGACCGGGGCACCAGGGCGCGACGGCGTGCTGCCTTGCGGGCCCCTGGGCAGGCCTTGCGGCAGACCGGGTGACGGCTGCGCGCCCGCGCCGGGTGGCACCATGCGCGGCGGTGGGGGAGAGCCACCGGGGGCCTGGTTCGGTGTCGGGGTGGCCGGGGGGGCGGTGGGGCCCGAGCGAGACGGCCCCAGGGCCGGCTCGGGGCCGATGTCGCTGATCTTGGCGCGGGTCAGCGTCAGCCGGCCGGGCACCGACTCGGCGTCGTAACCCAGCGGGTGCAGCCGCGAGCGGAAGCCTTCGACCTCTTGCGGGCTCCAGCCGGCGCTGCTGATGCTCAGGCGCCCCGGCTCGTACTTCAGGCCGTCGGCCGGCGCGCGCGACGGCGGCCACGCGGCCTCGGCCGCGTACATCAGCGGCTCCAGGTCGGCTTCACCCGGCTTGCCGGCCGAGGCCCGCAGCAGGTCGATTTCCTTTTGCATCTGCGCCGGTGCATCGACGATCGCGCGCACCTGCGGGAACGTGGTCTGCAGCAGCGTGGTCATCGCCGCCTTCTGCTTGGTGACGGCCTGGCGCTGTTGCCAGGCCCAGACGTTGATGCCGACCAGGTTCAGCAGCAGCAGCACGGCCACGCCGTAGCGCGCCGGCCGCCAGGCCGGTGAGGTCCACAGCTGTTGCAGCAACTCTTTCGCCGCGCGGCTGCCGCGGCGCTGCGGCATCAGGTCGAATTGGCGCAGGTTCCATTCACCGCGCGACGCGGCGAACAGGAACTCGCTGTTCGACAGGGCGGCCACATTGCCGCCGGCCAGTCGAACCGCGTCGGCCGCGCATTCGGGCTCGGACGTCCAGCGCACCGGCAGGTCGCCGCCTATGCGTGCCAGGAAGGTGCGTGTGGTGTCGCTGGCGGCCGGCAGGCACAGCGGGCCCTGGCTGTCGCGCCAGGCCAGCTGGGTGCCTGGGTCGCTGCCATCGGCCTGCGGCTCCCCGCGGAAGAAGTGGCCGGCGGGCGCGTCGTCCGGCACCCAGGCCGGCACCACGCGCTCGACCGTCAGGCCGTCGGCTTCCAACGCGTCGAGCTGGGCCTTCAGCCAGGCCTTGCTCAGGGCGGCCACCCAGACCGAGTCGCCGGGTTTGGCGTGGGGCGCCAAGGCCAGATGCAGCTCGCTGTCGTCTTCGAGCAGCACGTCTTCGAGCACGCTGGACAGTGCCGCGCGCAGCTTGGCCGCAGGCGCCTTCGGCAAGGTCACGCGGTGCCAACCGATGCCGTTAGGTGGCACCACGGCGACCACCGACTGGGCCTTGGGCAGCAGCGCCGGCGCGGCGCGGCTGGCTTGCAGGCGCGGTCCGCTGTCGGCACTGAACACATAGTCGTATTCGGCCGGCGCGAACGCGGCACCCGCCGCCCCCTGGGACGACAGCCGGGGCGGCACGGGCAAGGCAACGATCAGGGTCGACATGGATGCGTGTTCAGGACCGGTTCACACGATGCAGGGCGGGGGCCGCTGCGCACGGGAGCGCTATTGTGGCGTGGCGCGCAGGGCACCCCTTGGGCTGGCGATTGTCATTCATGGGGGAGCCTTTCCCGCCGCAGCACGACGACCTCCTGGCCACGCCGGGTGACCAGCGTCAGCTCGCGCAGCGAAAAGTTTTCGTAGCGCAGTTCGCCGAGGATCTCGAAGTTGTTGGAGTTGATGCCGACATGGTTGGCCTCGGTCAGCTGTGCGTGCACCTTCTCGGGTAGCAGGGTCTTCAGGTCTTCGAGGCTGCGCACGTCGGCCGACAGTCGCTTTTGCGCAAAACGTTCTGCGCTGCCACGGTCGAGGCCGTCCAGCACCGCCACCAGCACCTCGGGCGGTGCGGTCAGCAGGTTCACGTTGGTCTCGCCCGGCAGGATGATCACGTAAGGCGCCAGGCGCCGTACCGCGTCGGCGTCCAGGCCGAACCAGGTCAGTTGCTGGATGCGTTGCGGCGGCAGCGGCGCGCCGGGCGACACGGCCTCTTCGTCGTCCAGCTGATCCTCCGCCATGTCCGCGCCCTTCATGCCGTCGGCGATGCGGTTGGCGGTCTCGGGCGGAATGCCCAGCGCCTCGCACAAGCGCCGGAGCTTGGCCAGCTCCTTCGCGGCGTCGGCGTCCTCGTCGGTGATCAGGCTCTTCAGGTTGTAGCGCGACTGGGCGTCGGTGATCTGGCCCGACAGGAAGGCTTCGAGGCCGGTGTCCTCGGTGTTGTTCTTGTCGGCGGCCAGAAAGTCCGACAGCTTGACGTCCTTCAGCGGTGTGTTCCAGGGCTCGTTCAGCGTGTCGACGTTCGGATGCTCGCGGTCCTGCGCGTCGGTGCGCAGGATCAGCCGCGAAAAGTCAGTCGCGCCTTCGATCAGCCACGACGCCTGCGAGCGCGCCCGCTCGGCCGCTTCGACCTCGATGCCCTTCCACTGCTGCCACACCATGCCGGCGGCCAGCGTGGCCACCAGGGTCACGATCAGCATCGCGAGCAGGAGCGCGGCACCGCGTTGGCGGGAGGGTGAGCGGGGCGTCACTGCGAAGGCCTCACCATCAGGTCACGCGTCAGCAGCCCGGTGGGCAGCTTCAGCACCAGCCGCACGCCGGAGGGCAGGGCCTCGTTCTCGCCGCCGATCGGGGGCGGCGGAACCCCGCTGCCGGGTGTTTCCGGCGGCGCAGGCGGTTGCTCGATGTCGCCGGTCGACTGCGCGTTGCTCCAGCTGTTGCCGCGAAAGAAATAGATCTGCTGGCTCTCGACCTGCTCCAGCATCTTCAGCGCGTCGCCCTGGATGGCCGACCACTGCTGGCTGCGGATCCACCACTCCTGCAGGTCCTGGATGCGGGTCACCGGCGGCGCGGCCCAGCGGTACCAGTTGCCGCCCTGCAGTGACCAGACGACGAGCTGGATGCCACCCGGCCCGCGCCGCGTCATGCGCAGCGACGCGCCATCGAACTTCAGGCCCGGCGCGGCATTGCTTTGCTGGACCTGCGTCAGGTCCTGCTCCCACTGCGACAGCACCGTGCCTAGGCGCAAGGCGGCCTCGCCGCTGCGCTGCGCTCCTTCGCGTGCCCGCACCAGCCCGTCGATGCCCTGCCAGGCCATCGTCGTCAGGATCGCCATGATCAGCAGCGCGACCATCACCTCGACCAGCGTGAAGCCGGTCTCGGCGCGGCAGGGTGAACGCATGGGCTGCCGATCCATCGTCAATACCGCGGCAGGATCACCGACAGATGCGTCAGCGACTGGCCGCGGCCGTCCTTCACATTGGTGTCGATGACGCGGAAGTTCGGGTTGAACGAAGCCCGCACGACCATCGTCACGCTGTAGGTCTGGCCCAGCTCTTCGCAGTCGAAGCTGCTTTCGCCGACATCGGGGAACTGCTTCGCGAGCTTCATGCCGACCAGCCGGTTGTCGGCGCACCACTGGGCCAGCGTCACGTCGGACAGGCGCTGCGAGTTGTTCAGCAAGGCACCGGCGGCACGGCTGCCGGCGGCCAGCGCAACGGCGACGATGGCCACCGCAACCAGTACTTCGACCAGCGTAAAGCCGCGAGATACCTTTCTCACGGTTGCTCTTCCGGGGCGACCACGACGAAGGGCCCCAGGCCATCGGTCGCGAGCACCAGCTGCCGGTCTTCGATGCGCAGCACCACGCGTTGGGCACCGATCACCGGCTCGGGGCCGAGCCGCAGTACCGGCGCGCCGATGACCTCGCCGCGCGTGCGCTCGTCCAGCCAATGGGTCGGGATGCCCGAGTCGGCCGGCAGGCCGGTGAAGCTGAAGCCATTGCCGATCTCGCGCTTGGGCTGCCACAGCACCTCGGTGCCCTCGGCTCGGGCTCGCGCCCGGGCGCCTTCGAACAGCGCCGCCAGGCGGGCGCCTTCTTCTTCCAGCCGGTTCGCATCGGCATCACGCAAGGCGAGCGTGGCCATGCCGGTCGCGATCCCGATGATCATCACGACGACCAGCAGTTCGAGCAGGGTGAAGCCGCGCGCCTGCGCACGCTTCAAGGTGTGTGGCATCAAGAACGCGGCCGGCTTATTGCCAGGAGCCGATGTCGGCGTTGGTCCCTTCGCCGCCCGGCTGGCCATCGGCGCCGTAGCTGAAGACATCAATGTCGCCCTTGACGCCGGGGTTGGCGTATTGGTAGGCAGCGCCCCACGGGTCGTTGGGCAGCTTTTCGATGTAGACGCGCCAGTTCGGCGGGATGGTGYCGACCGACGGCTTTTGAACCAGCGCCATCAGGCCCTGCTCGGCAGTGGGGAAGCGGTTGTTGTCCAGCTTGTAAAGCTTCAGGGCCTGCATGATGTTGCCGACGTCGGCGCGGGCCGCAGTGGCTTTGGCCTTCTCGGCGTTTTCGAGCACGCCCGGCACGATCAGCGCGCCGAGCACGCCGATGATCACGACCACGACCATGATTTCGATCAGCGTGAAGCCGGCCTGGGCGCCGCGGCGGGCGGAAGAAGCGATGCGGTGCGTGACGCTCATGATGGGGAGATGGCTGTTAAAGCCTTCTGTGCAATAAGTGGCATGAATCATAATCGTCGTATGGCATCGCGATTGTTAACACTGGCCGTTTGGGCATTGGTCCTCGCCAGCGCCGTTTTCTGGGCGCTGAAGGTTTTTTCGTCGCGCACCGTTCTGCCGCCGAACACCCAGATCCCGGCGCGTTCGCTGGCGATGGGCGGCGAGTTGCGCCGGCTGCTCGGCACGTCCGAGAAGGCCGTCGAAGAAGAAGGGCCGGTCGATACGAGCGACCGCTTCCATTTGCTGGGCGTGGTTGCACCGCGTGGGGCCGACCATTCGCCGCAGGGCGTGGCGCTGATCGCTGTCGGCGACCAGCCGCCCAAGGCCTGGCGCACCGGTAGTGTGGTCGATGGCGACACCGTGCTGTTGGCGGTCAGTCAGCGCTCGGTGCAACTGGGGCCGCGCGGCGGCCCGGCCACCACCGAGCTGACGCTGCCTGAGCCGACGCCGATCGCCGCGCCGCCGCGCCAGGCGTTGAACCAGATGAACCGCCCGGTGCCGATGATGCCGGCCGGTGTGCCGGGCCAGAGTCCGGTCCAGCACCAGCCGCAGGCTCAACCGGTGCAGCGCAACGCGCCGCCGCAGCAGGAAGACGAAGACAACGAAGAGGACTGAGCCTCGGGTCCCAGGCCGGCGAATCCAGCTGGCCGGCCATCAAGAATCCTCAAGGAAGCCCTCGCGCCACCGTGCCCGAGGGCTTTTTCAATTTTCCTCACGGCCCACACTGGTGTGGCGCGGGCGGCACCAAATCCCAGCCGAACGGGCCGTCGCGCAGCTGCAGCCCACCTTGCGCGGGCTGGCCGGGGCAGGCCGCAGGCGCTTCGGGCCACAGCCATTCGAGCCGCACTGCCGCCGCGTCGTCCCGCCAGCTCTTGACGGCCCAGCTCAGGCCCGGCGCGGCCTCGAAGCGGTACTGCAGCGACCAGCGTGGCCCCGAGCGCTGGTACAGCGCCAGCACGTTGCCGCTGGCGATCACGAAATGCCGGCCGCCTG
Source organism: Ideonella sp. P3_A4 (assembly GCF_056403075.1). Taxonomy (NCBI): domain Bacteria; kingdom Pseudomonadati; phylum Pseudomonadota; class Betaproteobacteria; order Burkholderiales; family Sphaerotilaceae; genus Ideonella; species Ideonella sp. P3_A4. Next base: position 12,051 of record NZ_JBFUGE010000139.1, read on the forward strand.
GCGCCGGCGAAGGCAGGGCCTCGACCCGCAGCGGCGCCTGGCCGCTTTCTCCCACCAGCCAGTAGGCCGGCAACTGGGTCGGTGTCGCGGCGCGCACCACGTGCAGCAAGATGCCGTCGAGCCGGCCGAGGTAGGTGTGGACCAGTGGTGGCTGGTCAACGAAGCGCGCCGACGGTTGCAGGCCGAACTGCAGGGTCAGCTGGGGGCCTTCGCGCTTGGCCGCGCCGGCGCTGTCGCGCAGCGCATGGGCTTCCAGTTGGCCCAGGCAGGCGGCTTCGGCGCCACAGTGCTGGATGGCCTCCAGCCCGACCGCGCCGGCCCTGTCCGGAGCACCAACGAAAAAGGCGGCGAGCCCGCACGCGAGCCACACCGCCTTCGATTTGCCAACAAGCTGCTTGCAGGCCCTCATGGACCTGCATTGTGGTGCAGCGGGGCCGGTTTACTTGATCTTCAGGAACACTGCGCTGACCGGGCCCTTGTTGCCTGAGGCGTCCACGCCACGCACGTAGACGAAGTGCTTGCCCTTGGACATGCCGGTGGTCGACAGCGCCAGGGTGGCGCCCTCGGTCTTGGTGTTGAACGAGCCGTCGGCCGCGCTCATGTTCAGCGGCGACGCACCCGGCATCCATGGCGGCGTGTCGATGAAGACCTCGGCGCCCGCGACGTTCTGCGTCGGCTCGGTGCCGTTGCTGTTGTTGAAGCGGGTGTCGTCGATCGTCGCAGTCACGGTCACCGGCGTGCCGGCAGGGATGCCGTTGGTGCTGAGCTTGACCTTCAGCGACTCCGGCCCGGCGGGCGTGAGGTACGGCGTGCGCACCACCTTGGCAGCGTACATCAGCGCGTTCAGGTTGTCCGGCTTGATCGTGTTCTCGTAGGTCGTGCAGCTCTGGAAGAACGAGGTGCCCAACTCGATCGTGAACGCGGGCACACCCAGCTCGCCGTAGCTCACCGCATCTGACGTGCCGTCGGTCGCATACAKGCCGATCGACTGCTCCGGCGTGTAGTGGTTGAAGTAGGCGAACTTGCGGCCCAGCGTCTGCAGCGCGGTGC
>NZ_JBFUGE010000140.1:0-13027 GCF_056403075.1 Ideonella sp. P3_A4
CGACAAGGCTGACCGCCGATCTGAGTGCAAGCCAACGCGGCTGGCGGGTCCCCACCCCAACGACTGTCATTGTCGATAGGGGAGACCTGACCATGCAAGATCAAGCTGTATTTGCCGGCATCGATGCTTCCAAGGCCGAGCTGGTGGTTTGTGTTCATGGCGGCCAAGGCTGCGCCGCGCTGCCCAACCAGGACGCTGCGGTGGCTGCGTGGTTGCGCACCTTGCCCAAAGGGGCCAAGGTCGCCGTGGAGTCCACGGGCGCGTGCCACCTGACGCTGGTGCGCCAAGCCGTTCGCCTGGGCGTCACGGTGTATGTCCTGAACGCCCGCGACGTGTACTTCTACGCCAAAGCGCTGGGTATGCGAGCCAAGACCGACCGGGTGGACGCCCGTGTGATTGCRCGGTACCTGGCCGAGCATCACGCTCAGCTGCGCCCGTACCAGYCRCCCTCGCCAGTGCAGGCTGAGATCGAGCAGCTACTGGGTCAGCGCTGGGTAGCCGTGACCAAGCGCACTGCACTGCGCCAAGCGCTGCGAGGCAGCTCGGCCATTGAGCAGCAGGTCCAGCACCTGGATGCCRGCTTCGACAGCCTGCTGCAGGCGATCGATCAGCGCATYGAGCAACTGATCGACGCGGACWCTGCCCTCAAAGCGAGCCAGCRGCGGCTGTTGAGCATCACCGGTGTGGGCTCRCAAGCCAGTGCGCTGCTGAGCAGCCTGTTGGCGCGGTTGCAGTTCGTCAGCGCTGATGCCTTGGTCGCCTTCAGTGGCTTGGACCCTCGAGCGCACGACTCAGGACGCAGCCACGGCAAGCGAAGACTGTCCAAGCGTGGATCGCCCGACTTGCGCCGCCAGATGTACATGGCGGCCATGTCCGCCTCTCACAGCAAGGTGTTCAGTCCCCTGTACCAACAGCTGCGCAGCCGCGGCTTCAAGGCCACCGAGGCGCTGGTCATCCTGGCTAGAAAGCTCTTGCGGGTCGTCTATGCCGTCTGGCGCAGCGGCAAGCCCTTCGAGCCGGACAGATTCGCCGTTCCCGCTTGACGAAAACCATAGAACCTTTGCCGGTCCGCTGCGCGAGCCCCCTCGGGGGGCAGGCCCCCGGAGGGGCCGTGGGGGTCAACAATCAGCGCCCGTCGCGGGTACGCATCGAGACCTGCGTCAGTCCTTCGAACTGGCACAGGTCGAGCAGGTGGACGATCTCCTGGTAGGCCGCCTGCGTGTCGCCATCGATGCGGATCGGCTGGGCCGGATTGCGCACCGCGGCGGCGTGCAGGCGCTGGCGCAGCGTCACCTTGGTCACGCGCTCGCGGCCCCAATACACACCGCCCTTCGCGTCCACGCCGAGCACCAGCAGGTCCGGCGCCGCGCTCGCCTTGTCGAGCGAAACAGCGGCTTGCGGCAGCGTGATCGGCAGCTCCTTCAGCGGCTTGTTGTCGTCCTGGTGCTTGAACGATGTCGCGACCATGAAGAACATCAGCAGGAAGAAGATGCAATCGATCAGCGCGATCAGGTTGATCTCGGGTTGTTCTTCGTCACCGATATCGATGCGCATCAGTGGCCTCCCGGTCGCACGCAGGCGTCGAGCACACGCTCGAGCTGCTCTTCGAGGGCCAGGCCGCTGGTCACCAGCCGGTGGCGGAAGTAGTGGTGCAACGCCAGTGACGGCAGCGCCACGGCCAGGCCCGCGGCGGTGTTGACCAGCGCCTTCGAGATGCCGCCGGCCAGCAGCGAGGCATCGCCCATGCCACCGGTGAACGCGATCACGTGGAACGATTCGATCATGCCGATGACGGTGCCGAGCAGCCCGACGATCGGCGCCACCGTGGCGACGACCGCCAACGGGTAGGCGCGCTGTTGCTGCGCTCGCAGTTGGCGCGATGCGACCTCGCCAGCGCGGGTCGACAACTCGTCGGCCGTCCAGCGCGCGCGGTGCGCCACCACGAATCGCAGCGCCTTGGACAACACACTGTCGTGCTTGACGAGCAACTGCTCTAGCTCGTCGAAGCGGCCGGCCTGCCACAGCGGCACGGCCTCGTCGACCAAGGTCGGCGGCACGACGGCGCTCGGGCGGAAGCGGTGGAAACGCTCGAGTGCGACCGCGATCGCCAGCACCGACAGCGCGGCGATCACCCAGATGCCGGCACCGCCGGCGGCCAGTTGTTGGAAGAAGTTGAACTGCACGGTCAGGCCTTCGTGAAATGAACAGGAGAAAGAGACGAAATGGTCATGGCGCCAGCACGACCGAGAAGAACGCGCGGTCGCGGTCGTTGTGCAGCTTGACGAGCAAGCGGTGGGTGCCGCGCTCCAGGTGCACACGCCGATGGCCCTCGGCCAGCGCCAGGCTCGCGACCTGTTCGTCCGGCAGGTAGTAGGGCGGACGGAACCAGGGCTTGTCGCCGGGCGCGCCGGTCCAGATCTGGCGGCCGTCGAGCCACAGCTTCGAGTCGTCGTCGGCCGCGATGTCGAGCCAGATGTCGCGCGCCTCGTCGATGCGCAGTTCGGTGTAGGCGTAGTACACCGCGCGCTCCTCGCGGTCCGGCGGGATGAAGGGGTAGAAGCCGCGGCTCGCGTACTGCCAGGTCACCGTGCGCCCGTCCAGGCCGCGGTAGACGCCGTCGAGGTCGATGTCTTCTTCCGGCGGATGCACGGTGTCGATCGGTAAACGGCCTTCGGCGGCGAAGGGGCCGATGACGTACCAGCTGTCGAGGTAGACGCGGGTCGCGAACGCGCCGCCGGGGCCGATCACGCGGCCCGCGCCAGTGCGCAGCGTGGCCGGGTCGACCTGCGAAGGCTGCAGGTGACGGATGAGGTTGGTCTCGCCCGTGGTACCCGCGCCGACCTGGTTCGTGCTCTTGCCGGTGAGGTCGAGGCTGCCGCCCGGCACGATCACCGAGGCACCGGCCACCGGCGCCAGGTCGTCGGCTTTCGCGATCCAGCCACCGTCGACGCCGCGCACCGTTTCGCGGTTCACCGAGCGGCCGCCCTCCACGCCGGCGATGCCGTAACGGCCTTGTACCTTGCCGTTGCGCATCATGGCTTTCACTTGTTCGAGGCGTGATCGCGGGATGCCGTCGGCCTGCACGGTCTGGCCGGTGGAGCCCGACGCCGGATTTGCCGGTGCCGATGCGGCCGTCACGGGCGCCGGGCCATAGATGCGCGGATCGACGCTGCCCAGGCGCACGCCGTCGCGCTGGGCTTCAAGCTGTGAGCGTTGCGCCTCCAGCGCGTCCTTCGCCTTCTTCTCCAGCTTGGCGATCGCTTCGGCCGGTGTCGCGGCTGGTTCGGGTTTCGGGTCAGCCGCGGCCATCGCCTGCACCTCACGCATCGCCTCGGTCAGCGGCATGTTGGCCAGCCGCGCCAGTGCCGCGGCGCGCAGCTTGCGTTGCGATTCGTCGATCGATGCCGCGAGAGCCTCGGCCTGAGCGGCTAGCGCTTCGGGCGATGCGTCCGAGAAGTCGACCGCTGCTGGCGGCGTCTGACCGGTCGCATCGGCCAGACGGTCGCGGATCGCCTGCATGCGCTCGACGCGCCGGCGCAGCTCGCGCGCCTCGGTCTGCTCCATCTGTTGGTGCGTGCGCGCCACCGCGGCGGCGGCCGAGCGCGCGCGCTCGTTCTCGCCCAGGCCCGGCATGCTCAGCAACAGCAGTGCGAGCCCGCCATGCAGCACGACCGAGCCGGGCACATAAGGGTGCGCGGCGAGGCGGCGCCACAGCCGGCCGATCGGTCGGTCGCTGACGCGAAAGGTCTTGCCGCCGTCGATCACCGCAGAGCCTCGATCGGCTGCAGGGCCAGCGCCAGCCGCACATGCCGCAGGGCAGACAGCGCGGTGACGACGACCGTGGCCAGGCTCGCGGCCAGCAGCGGCGCGACCAGGCCCACGCCGCTGTCCACGCGGTCGACAAAGTCGGCGAGGTAGAACTCACCGAGCCACGCCGCCACCGGCAGCCCGAGGAGCGCCGCGATCAGCACCGGCCCAGCGAACTCGGCCATCACCTGGCGCGCAATCGCCAGGTTGTTCGCGCCGTGCAGGCGGTGCAGCACCAGCTCGGTCCGGCGGCGGCGCAGCGTGTCGGCCACCAGCGCATAAGCGCCGGACATCGCCACCCCGACGGCCAGCAGTGCCACCGCGGCCAGCATCGCGGTGAACTGCGCTTCCTGGTGGTAGACCTCGCCCAGCTGCTCATCGGCCGACTGCACGATATGCGGCACCTTCGGCCCATGCGCCACCCACAGCTCTTCGACGGCCTTGTGCAGCTCGGCCAGGTCGGTGCCGTGGATGCTCAGGTCCCATTGAGGCTTGTCGGTCAGGATGAAACCCTGCGGCAGCGCCGGGTCACGCGCCGATTCGAGCTTCACGTCTTTCACCACCGCCACCACGCGGCGCAGCTCGTCGCCCTCTTGCAGGAAGCCGCCGCCACCGCTCAACTGTGCGCCGACGGCGGCCTGCGGATCAGCGAAACCAAGCAGGCGAGCAGCCTTGGCATCGATCACCATCGCCGTCTCGCCGCGCCCCACCTGCGGCTTGCCGGCCAGCAGCGTCATGCCCCAGGTGTCGAAGAAGCCCGGCGAGGCGGTGGTCAGGCGCAGCACCTGTTTGTGTCGGCTCGGGCTCACGATCAGCTCCTGGGCGCCGCCTGACGTGTCGCGTGCCGGCCGCATGTCACTCATGGCCCAGTGCAGCACGGCCGGATGGTGGTCGAGCGAGGCGGTGAAAGCATCGAGGTTGGGCACCAGCTCGGGGTTGATCAGCACGCCGAGCCACAGGCGGTTGCGGGTGTCGAAGCCGCGGTCGGCATGCAGCAGATGATGCTGCTGGATCGCGAGCACGCCCGCCAGCGAGAGCAGCATCAGCGCGCCGCCGAGCTGCACCGCCAACAGGCCCTGGCGCACGCGCCGGCCCCAGGGGCCTTCGCTGGCCGTGCGGCCTTGCAGCGCTGGTGCGGGCGGCCGGCGCAGCGCGAGCCAGGCCGGGGCCGCCAGCGTCAGCGGCCACAGCACCAGCACCGCAACTGCCAGGCCGGCCAGCGCGAGTGGTGGCAGTGGGTCGGCGAGCGGCAGCGTGGGCGGCAGGTTGATCCAGCTGGCCACGGCAGGTGCAACCCACCACGCCAGCAATAGCGCGCAGGCGGCGCTCGCCAGCAGTGGCAGCAGCGCCTCCAGCGCCCACAACCGTAGCAGTGCACCGCCATCGGCACCCAGGCTGCGGCGCAGCGCGGTCTCGCGCTGGCGCTGCAGCAGGCCGGCTGCCTGCAGGTTCATGTGGTTGAAGGCGGCCAGCATCAGCAGCAGACCGCAGGCGGCTCCCAGCGCGGTGGCCAGCATCCAGGTCAGCTCGTTGAACTCACCCTCGAAGGGCAGGCGGGTCAGCGGCAGGCCGCGGAAGTAGGCCGCTTCGCGGCCGGTGCGCCAGTCGGGCGGCAGGTCCTGGTACTGCGGGCTGGCCATGAAGGCGTCGCGCATCCAGCCGCCCACCCGTTCGGCCGAGACGCCGGGTCGCAGCCGCGCGTAGACACGGCCGTTGACGAAGTACAACGCGCGGCGGTCGGCCTCGGTCTTCGCATTGGCCTGCGAGTCGTAGCCGGCGATCAGGTCGTGCGGCCGGCCGACCATCGCGCCGTTGTCCAACGGGCTGCGCGGGTCGATTTCGGGGATCACGGCGGTCACCGTGTAGACCACGCCTCGCACATCGAGCGTTTTGCCCATCGCCTCGCGCGGCGGCAGGTCGCCCCATAGCCTGCGTATCAGGTGCGGCGTGACGGCCACGCCGTCGCGGCTCGCCAGCGTGGCGCGCAGGTCGCCGGCGAGGGCCTTCAGCCCGAACAGCTCGACGATGTCGGGGTCGGCCAGCAAGGGGAAGACCTGTTCAAGCCGGTCGCCCACCGACACGTCCATGCCGTCGTTGGTGGTGCGCGCGATCAGGTCCAGCGGCAGGTCGCGCGCCTTCAGCATCGTGCCGAAGGACAGCGGCGACGCGGTGAACCAGGGGCTCGGCTGGCCCGGTGGGTTGCCCTTGAAATCGAGCACCACGGTTCGCTCAGGGTCGGGGATCGTGGGGTCGAGGGACGACAGCGCGATCGCCAACAGGGCGACCATCAGGCTGGCGGCGAATGCGAGCGTGAGCCCACCCACCGACACCAGCGTCGCGGTGCGGCGATGGCGCAGGGCGCTCCAGGCGTCGGCTAGCAACTTCATGCGGCCAGCTCCGCGGACGCGTCGACGAGCACGCGCCCGTCCAGCAATCGCACGCTGCGAGAGGCCAGCGCGGCGTGCTCGGTGCTGTGCGTCACCATCACCAGCGTCGTGCCTTCGTCGTTCAGCTCGCGCAGCAGGCGCATCACCTCCTGGCCGTGGGCGCTGTCGAGGTTGCCGGTCGGTTCGTCGGCCAGCAGCAGTGCGGGCCGCGCGGCAATCGCTCGGGCAATGGCGACGCGCTGTTGTTGACCGCCGCTCAGCTGGCTCGGGTGGTGCGCGGCGCGGTGCGCCAGGCCCAGCCGTTCGAGCACCTCGGCGACGCGGGCGCGTTGCGCCTTCTCGGGCAGCGGGCCGTAGCGCAGTGCGAGCTGCACGTTGTCGCACACGCTCAGCTCGTCGATCAGGTTGAAGCTCTGGAACACGAAGCCGATGCGGCCGCGGCGAATCGCGGCCAGCTCGCGCGGGCTCTTGGCCGTCACGTCTTCGCCCTGCAGCCGGTAGCTGCCGCTGGTGGGCCGGTCCAGCAGGCCGAGCAGGCCGAGYAGCGTCGACTTGCCGCAACCCGAGGGGCCGGTGATCGCGACGTATTCGCCGGCTTCTACGACCAAGTCGATGGCATCGAGCGCGGTGGTCTCGACATCGCCGGCGCGGTGGCGCTTGGTCAATTGCTTCAGTTCGATCATGGCAAGGTGAAGCGTTCGGCTTCGGAAGGGGGTTGGGAAATCAGCACTTCGTCGCCGGCTTGCAGCCCGGCCAGCACTTCGACCTGGCCGGCCGCGCGGCGACCGAGTTGGACCTGGCGGCGGCGCAGCTCGCGGCCCTCACGCACATACAGCGTCGTCTGCACGCCGGGGCCCTCTGCCAGCAGCAGCGCCTGGGCCGGCTTGTCGAGCTGCAACCRCAGATCGACTGCCTGGCCGGGGCGCAGATTCGCCGGTGGCTTGGCAGCGTCGGGCCAGCGCAGCAGCACGCGCACCTTGCCGCCTTGCACCTGCGGCAGTGTCTGCGCCAGCGCCAGTTCGCCGCTGGCGCTGGTGGCCATCTGGCCAGCTCGCAGCCGCGGCAGGTAGAACTCGTCGACATCTGCCGCGAGTTGCAGGCCGCCGGTCGGGTCGTCGATGCGGCCCAGCCGCTCGCCCGGTTTGACGCTCGCGCCCACCTGCGGCTGGAAGCCGCTCAGTTGGCCGGCGATCGGTGCGCGCTGCAGCAGCCGCTCGCGCGAACGCTCCAGCAGGTCGAGCCCGCGCTGCAGGCCTTTCACCGCGCGCGCCATTTCGTCCAGCGACTGCTGTTGCGTGTCGGCCTCGACGCGCTGGTCGTGCCGCGCCTGTTCGAGCAGCTGCGTGGCCAGGCGCTGCTGACGCTCGGCCTGCTCCAACGCGGCAGGCGAGACGAAGCCGGCCGCGGCGAGCTGTTGCTGCCGCTGGTGATCGGTCTCGGCCTGCTGTTGCGCCGCCTGCAGCTGCGCCAGTTCACGCCGGTTCTGCGCCAGGCTCGCGGCCTGAGCGCTGCGCTGCACCGACACGTTGGCCATCTGCTGCGCGACCTCGGCGCCGCGCTGCATCAGCAGCTGTTCCTGATCTGGGCTGTGCAGGCGGTACAGCGGTGTGCCGACGCTGACGGTCTCGCCATCGTGGGCGAGCACCGCTTCGACGCGGCCGGCCTCGGGCGCGTCCAGCTGCACCGAGCGCATCGGTTCGACCCGCCCGCGCAATGCGAGCTCGTCGCGAAATTCGCCGGCACGCACGACGGCCAGCTGCGGCGTGTGGATCGTCTGCGTTTGCGATGGCCGCCACCAGGCGAGTGCCGCGACGCTGGCGAGCGCGAGTGCCGGCAGGACGATGYGCCACGCCACGCGGCGATGGCGCGACGGCAGCGCGCGGTCCATCGCGGCGCCGCTGGCAACGCTGTGCAAGAGAGGGGAGGCAGGTGAGGGCGCAGTCATCAGGCTTCGCAGCGTCGGGCCTGGCGCTGCGCGTGCCAAGCCCCCTGTCCGCTTCCGGACAGGTCCCTGTTCGTCCACCGGTCGATGCTGCGAAGATGCGGGCCGTGCCCGAAGCCTCGATCCTTTTGCTCGACGACGACCCCGATGTGGGCCTGGCAGCGCAGCTGCTGCTGCAGCGTCGCGTCGCACCCGTCACCTGCCTGCGGCGCCCGGCCGAGCTGGCCGCGGCGCTGGACAAGCTGCGCCCGGCGCTGCTGTTGCTGGACCTGAACTTCGGCCCCGGCCGCACCGATGGCGCGCAAGGCTTGCGGCTGCTGGACGAGGTGCTGGCGCGTCCGGCGCCGCCAGCGGTGGTGATCATGACCGCCTATGCCGACATCGAGCTGGCAGTGCAGGCGCTCAAGCGCGGCGCCTTCGACTTCATCACCAAGCCCTGGGACAACGTGCGCCTGATCGCCACCTGCCGCGATGCGATGCAGCGCGCGCAACCCGCAGCGGCGGGCGAAGACGCGCCGCCACCAGCCGAACCGGTGCGTTCGCTGGCCGCGCAAGAACGCGCCGCCGTGCTGGCGGCGATGGCCGAGGCGCAGGGCAACCTCAGCGAAGCAGCGCGGCTGCTGGGGTTGTCGCGCGCGGCGCTGTACCGGCGGCTCGACAAGCATGGCCTTTGAGCGCGGGCGCCTGCTCGGCGCGGCCCTGCTCTGGGCCGGTGCCGGTGCGGTCGCAGCCACGGCGAATACGTCGACGCGCGCCTGGGTTGCGGCGCTGGTGCTCACGTTGATCGGCGGGGCGATTGCCTTCCCGTTGACGGGCGCGCGACCCGTCACTCCGCCGACGCCGCCCGAACCGGCGCTGCCGCCGGACCATCGCCGGCTGGCGTTGCTGCAAGCCCAGTTGGAACACCTGCCGGTCGCGGCCTGGATGCAAGCGGGCGACGCCTTGCAGCCGCTGACGAGCCGCGCGCGACGGCTCGAAGCGCCGGGCGGTGTGCGCGACCGTGCCGTGCTGAAAGAGCTCCTGCGCGGCACGGCCCTCAGCGGCCCGGTGGTGCTGGACACCGAGCGCGGCAGCGAGCGCTGGCAACTGCGCCGCCAGCCCTTGGCGCTGGACGGGCGCGACCAGGTGCTGCTGGCGCTGGTGCCGCTGGAGCATGAGCTGGAGACCGAAACGCTGCAGGCCTGGCAGCAACTGGTGCAGGTGCTGACGCACGAGATCATGAACTCGCTGACGCCGATCAAGAGCCTGAGCCAGACCGCGGCGATGCTGCTCGACGAACCGGGCACCGAAGCCGAACTGCGGTTGGCGCTGAATGCGATCGCGCTGCGCGCCGAGAGCCTGTCGACCTTCGTCACCACCTACCGGCAGGTCAGCCGCTGGCCCGAGCCGGTGATGGCGCCGGTGGACCTGCACGAGTTGTTCGCGCGGCTGCAGCAGGCCGTCGGGCCCGCCTGGCTGGCGCGCGGCGGCGAAGCCAGCTTCGAGTTGGCCTCACCAAGCCTGCGGCTGCAGGCCGACGAAGGGCAGCTGGAACAGGCGCTGCTCGCGCTGCTGAACAACGCCGAGCAGGCCACCGCGGAAYAGCCCGCGCCGCGCCTGTGGGTGCAAGCCCGTCAAGGCCGCGGCGGCCGTCTGCAGCTCAGCGTGCGCGACAACGGCCCCGGCGTGCCGGCGGGGCTGGAGCGCCAGATCTTCCTGCCGTTTTTCAGCGCCCGCGAAGGTGGCCAGGGCATCGGGCTGACGGTGGTGCGCCAGCTGGTGCACGGCATGGGCGGCCGGGTGCGCCATGTGCGACCGCTGGAAGGCGGCGCAGCGTTCGTGATGAGCTTCTGATCGGCTGCCCGCCGCTCAGCTGGCCTTGCGCTTGCGCCCGCGCTTCGGGCGCGAAGACTGGATCGCCTCGCCCAGTGCGACCCGTGTTTCGATCTGGCGCGCGAGCACAAAGGCCTCGGCTGCGACGACCGACGGCAGGCGCGGCTTGCGTACGCCGTTCAAGTCCATCACGCCGCCGGCCAGGCAGTGGCCATCCTCGAACAGGTCGAAGCCGGTCTTGTCGATGGTCAGCGGGGGGTGGGCCTTGTGCGGGCAGGGCGTCAGGCACGGAAAACGAGCCGGCCGCGCGACGAGTTGGTGGCCGCCGACGTTGACCGGAATCTCCTGCATCAGCGAGCGCTGCGCCGCGCGGGCGGCTGGCACCTTGGCTGGATCCTGCGGGTGACGCGCCTGCCACTGCGCACGCACCGCCACCGCATGCGGGCACTCGACCTCGGCACAGGTCAGCCGCAGCAGCACATGCTGCTCGACCCGGGTGCCGTCACACCAGAACTGTTCGCGCCGGCGGCCCTGGGCGTCGATGCGCGCCGTGATCTCGACTTTGTGCGGGCCATGTGCGGTCGCCACCACCGATGTCGCATGCCAGCGGGTGCCCGCGGGCGCGCCGTCCGGCACCTGGCGGCGGACTTCGTCGATGAGCTGAAGGACGTTCATGGCGGCATCGGTTCACGTCACGTGACGATGAGGCGAGCGACCCGTGCCGTCAAGGGGGAGACCCGGTCAGAGTCCTCGGGCATCGCTTGCTTGCGCCGGCGCCGCGTGTTAGCGCGCACTGGCGCAAGGGGGCGAACGCGCACCAGCGCGAGAGGCGTTGCCTCCCGGTTTCCATTTTCACGAGTTGCTTACCGTGCCGAGTGAGGGCCTGGTGCGGGGCGGTGTGATGATCCGGCGCGTCTTTTGCCCCCGGTGGGTCATTTCTTTTTGCTCTGGGAGAGTGTCATGCTGCGTCTGCACCGTCCGCGTTTTTCTTCGTTCCGGCCTCTGGCTGCCTGTGGCGCCATCGCCGCCTGCGGACTGGCGCCGTGGGCAGCGACAGCGCATGCCGAACCGGTGGTCTCGGCCCAACCGGCGGCCTATCAGCGCGCAGCTGACGGGGCGATTGAGAATGTCATCGTCGCCAATGACCGGGCCGTTCCCGCCGCGCCTGCCGAGGCCAGCACGCTCGCGTCGGCCAAGTGCAGCGACAGCGGCACGAAGGCGTTCCGCCAGGAGACCCTGAAGCTGACCAACAGTTATCGCGCCACGGGCCGCTACTGCGGCAGCACCTGGTATGCCGCGAGCAAGCCGGTGGCGTGGAACAAGCAGCTCAAACTGGCCGCGGCGGGCCACTCGCGCGACATGGCCACCCACAACTTCTTCAGCCACACCGGCAGCGATGGCAGTTCGATGGGCGACCGGATCACCGACGCCGGCTACCACTGGTCGGCGGCAGGCGAGAACATCGCCGCCGGCTACAGCGACGTCGCCTCGGTGATGAAGGGCTGGATCGACAGCCCCGGCCACTGCGCCAACATCATGAGCGCGCGCTATGTCGACGTCGGCCTGGCTTGTTCCGAATCAGCCAACAGCCAGTACCACACCTACTGGACGATGGACTTGGCGGCGCCGCTCTGATCGGATTCAGCCGATGGTGGCTCCTGCAGGCGCTGCAGCAGATCCACCGTCGGGTAACCATCCGCCGGCAGGCCGACGCTGCGCTGGTACTTGCGCAGCGCGGCCCGCGTGGCCGGGCCCATCATGCCGTCGGCCGTGCCGCTGTCGAAACCAAGCTGGGTCAGAGCCGTCTGCAGCGTTTGCAGCTGGCTGCGTGTGAGGGCCTGCAGGTCGCGGGGCCAGGCCGCCTGCACGCCTGAACCACCGTCCAGGCGCTGCGCCAGAACGCCGACCGCCAGCGCGTAGTTGGTCGAGTTGTTGTAGCGCAGGATCGTGCGGAAGTTCGGCCCGATCAGAAAGGCCGGCCCGCGCGCGCCCGCCGGCAAGAAGATCGTGCTCTCGCTGAACACCGGCAGCGGCTGGCCGTCCATCGTCTGCACGCCTTCGGCGGCCCATTGCGCGGTGGCTTGTTTCACCGACACGTCGGCGCGGCCGACATCGAACCCAGCCGGCAGCCGGACTTCGCATCCCCACGGGCTGCCCGCCTGCCAGCCCGAACGGGCGAGGAAGTTGGCAGTCGAGGCCAGCACATCGGCCATGCTGCCCCAGATGTCGCGCCGGCCATCGCCATCGGCATCGACCGCATAGGCCAAAAAGTTCGACGGCAGGAACTGCGTCTGGCCCATCGCGCCGGCCCACGAGCCGATCATCTGCGCGCGGGCAATGTCACCGTTCTGCAGGATCTTCAGCGCAGCGAGCAGCTCGGACTGCGCCCACTTCTCGCGCCGGCCATCGAACCCCAAGGTGGCCAACGCATCGATGGTCGGCGTCTCGCCGTAGTTGCTGCCGAAGTTGCTCTCGATACCCCAGACGGCGAGCAAGATGCTGGGCGGCACACCGTAACGCGCTGCGGCAGCGTCGGCCTCGCTGCGGACCTGCTGCAAGCGCTCTAGACCGAGCGTCACGCGCTGCGGCGTCACGACGGCATCGATGTATTCCCAAACGGTGCGGGTGAATTCGGGCTGCGCGCGGTCCAGTTCGACGACCCGCGGCAGGTAGCGGACATCGTCGAGCGCGTCGCGCAGCGTTGCCTCGCTGATACCTGCCGTGCGGGCAGCGTCGCGCAGGGCGGCGACCCACTCGGCGAATCGTTGCCACCGCTGGTCTTGGTCGGCGCTCGCGGCCGAGGCGGCAGCGCTAACGGGTGAAGTGGCTGGCGGATCGGATGGCGGCAACGGTGTCGAGGTGCAACTCGACAGCGCGACAAAGACCAGCAACGCCAAAGGGCGCCGACAGTGGTGAGACATCAAGAGAGCACGTATTTGCATTACCGCCATTGTCCCCATCGCGCCGACCCTGGTGCCGGCGCGGAGAAGTGTCCACTCATGCCAGTGCGGTGGCGGTCATGAAGCGGCTCGGGTTGGCGCCGGCGAAGCGCTTCATCATGAGCCGCAATGCCGTCGCG
>NZ_JBFUGE010000141.1:0-13004 GCF_056403075.1 Ideonella sp. P3_A4
GCTCCAGCTTGTCGGCCGACAGCACCCAATCGGGCGTGCCGGCGTCTTCGCGCGGACAGCTGGTGTAGTCGGCACGGCGCGCACTCATGCGCTTGTCACCGACGAAATCGAGGCGGCGCGCGCGCCCACCGGCGCCGGTGCGTTCGAAGTAGTACTCGGGCTTGAGCACATAGCCCTCGCGCGAGCCCAGGTTGAACTCGGCCTCGGTGCCGTCGAAGCGGTCACCGTCGCGGCGCAGGCGGACGTGGCCGGTCACCTTGGCCCATTGGGTCGCGGCGTTGTAGCGCAGCAGGTCGGCACTGAGCGTCAGGTTGCCCTGGCGCAGCTCAACCTCACCCTCGGCCAGGGTTTCCTGGTCCAGCGTGCTGCGCACCGAGCGCGCGGTCAACTCGGCCGGCAGCTGGCGGGCCGCGTCGGCCGCCACCGCGCCGCCACAGGCCAGCGCGCAGGCCGAAGCCAACACGCTCCAGGCGGCAGCAGGGCGAGAAAGAGGGGTCGTGGCCCGAAGGCGATGAAGAGGCAGGCGCAGCAAGCAGGGGGCCACCAGTGAAGGTGCTCCAGCGCAGCACCGGGAAGCGGATCGCGCGCGAGCAGGCGGGGGGCGTCTCTAGAATCGGGCCGGATTATCCATGCCCTGCCCGCGACATCCGTGACGACCCCTACTTCACCTGCGACACCCACGTCGCCCAACGACCTCGTCACCTGGGCCGACGCCGAGCGCCAAGCCGCTTTCGAGCGCTGGCTGGCGCCACTGGCTGCGGCGCAAGGCTGGCAACCCGAGAGCCTGCGCGTCGCCTCGGCCGACGCCAGCGTGCGTCGCTACCTGCGCATCAGCAGCCCGGGCGGCCGCAGCGCAATCGTGATGGACGCGCCGCCGGCGTTGATCGACAGCCGGCCTTTCCTGGCGATGGCAACGCGCATCGCGGCTGCCGGCCTGCATGCACCTCAGGTGCTGGCAGCCGACGTCGAGCAAGGCTTCGTTTTGCTGTCAGACCTCGGCACGCGCCCGTACATCGACGCACTGCGCGAGGCCGACGGCGCCGAGGCCAACCGGCTGATGCGCGACGCGATCCGCGCGCTGGTGCATTGGCAGTCGACGATCGATGCGAGCGCGCTGCCGCCGTACGACGAAGCCTTCCTGCGGCGCGAGCTGGCGATATTCCCCGAGTGGTGCGTGCAGCGCGAGTTCGGCATCGAGTGGAACGAAGCCCAGCAAGCGCGTTGGCAAGGGGTCTGTGACACGCTGGTGGCAAGCGCACTGGCGCAGCCGGTGGTCGCGGTGCACCGCGACTTCATGCCGCGCAACCTGATGGTCGCCGACCCCAACCCCGGCATCCTGGACTTCCAGGACGCGCTGGCCGGCCCGATCAGCTACGACATCGCCTCGCTGCTGCGCGACGCCTTCGTCTCGTGGGACGAGGAACACGAGCTCGACTGGGCAGTGCGCTACTGGGAGGCCGCACGCAAGGCCGGCCTGCCCGTCGACGAAGACTTCGGCGAGTTCTGGCGCCAGCTCGAGTGGATGGGCCTGCAGCGCCATCTGAAGGTGATGGGCATCTTTTGCCGCCTGAAGCAGCGCGACGGCAAACCGCACTACCGGGCCGACCTGCCGCGCTTTTTTGCCTACGCCACCAAGGTGGCGCTGCGCTACCGGCCGCTGGCGCCGCTGCTGGCGCTGATCGAGCCGATGAACGAGCAAAAGCTCTCGTCGGGCTACACCTTCTAGGCCCGCGGCTTCAGGCGTCTTCGGGCGCGGCTTCGGTCGCCGCCGCGGCGGCCAGCGCGGCCGCCATCTCGCAGCCCGGGTTCGTTTCGCAGCCGGCCGCGGCCAACCACGGGTCGCGGTCTTCGCCGCCGAAGATCTGGATCAGGAAATCCATCATCACCCGCGTGCGTGCAGGCACGTGCTGGCGCGTCGGCATGCCGACCCACAGCGTTGCGCTGTGCAGCCGCCAGGCGGGCAACACCCGCTCCAGCGCGTGCTCCATCAGCGCGTCTTCGATCACGAACGAGGGCAAGCCGGCCACGCCCAATCCGGCCAATGCGGCGGCGTAGTTGGTGTCGGTGTTCAAGGTGCTCAGCACGCCGCGCTTGGGCATGGCGTGGAAGGTTTCGCCGCCACCCTCGCCCTCTTCGCCGAAGCGGCCGCGGTAGAAGGTGACGCCCCGCTGCAGATCGGACAGCGGTGGGATCAGCACGTCGTGGTCCGCCAGCTCTCGCGGGTGTTTGGGTCGGCCGCGCCGGTCCAGATATTCCGGCGCGGCCACCGTGACCACTTCGGAGCGCGCCAGCCGGCGGGCGATGAAGTTGCCGTCCAAGGGCTTACGCAGCGCCATCACGGTCAGGTCGAAGCTGTCGTCGACGGTCTCGACCGCCCCACTGGCAACGATCTCGATCGACACCAGCGGGTACTTGGCGTGAAAACGCGGCAGGTGCTTGGCCAGTTGGTGCACCGCCACCGCCGGCGGCATCAGCAGCCGCACCGGGCCGCGCGGCTCGGCGACCGAAGCCTGGGCCAAAGCCTCGGCTTCGTCGACATCGGCCAGGATGCGGCGCACCCTTTCGAGGTAGTTCTCGCCGACCTCGGTCAACGCCGTGCGGCGCGTGGTGCGGTTCATCAACCGCGCGCCGAGGTGCTCTTCGAGCTCCGCCACCAAACGGGTGACCACCGCAGGCGCCAGGTCCAGCGCACGCGCCGCCCCGGCAAAGCTGCCTTCATCGACAACGCGGGCGAACACCCGCATGGCACGCAGGGAATCCATGCGCCGATTATTGCGCCGGCGACAAATTTTGGGAACTGTCGGAGCCCTTTATTTGCCGAACGCGAATTCCCGCGCCTGGCGGGACCGGCCTGTCAGCTGCTGAGACAGGTCTTCATGAAGGTTTTGCGCTCCTCGCCTTTCATGCCCTTGGCCTGCTCATTGCATGTGCGCATCTTGTCGGTCTGCGAGGCGCGCTTGCCGGCCAGGCATTCCTTCATGAAGGCCTTGCGCTCGTCCCCGGCCTTGCCGGTGGCCTGCTGGTTGCATTGGCCCATTTTTTCTTGTTGCGGCGTCTTGGCCTTGGCCGGCTCCGATGCAGCCGGTGCAGGTGCCGAGGCTGGCGTAGCCGGGGCCTGGGCGGACACGGCCAGGGCGGTGGCCGCCAGGGCCAGTGCGGTGAGCAGCTTCTTCATCGGTCACTCCTCTTTTTCGCGGCGTCGCCGCAGGTCACAAGATTTTTCGCGGATGGGCCAGCGCCTCATGCGCAGCATGCAGCCGGCGCACCAGCACCTTGATGAAGGCCTCGTCGAAGCGGTGTCGCGTATCCGGGCTCAGCTGGGCCAGGCTCTCGGGGTTGAACGAGACGGTGGTGCAGGGCTCGGAGACGATCACGTCGGTGGCGTGCTTGCGCAGGTCGGGGCTGGGCGCCAGGTAGGCCATCTCGCCGACCGAGGTGCCGGCGCCCAGGCGCGCAACGCGCTCGCCTTCGCGGTGGACCTCGACCTCGCCCTGCGCGATGCAGTAGAACTGCTTGCCTTCCTGGCCACGCTTGAAGATGCGGTGGCCGAACGGGAAGCGTTGCCACTTCGCCCGGTGCACGACCTCCCACAGCTCGACGTCGCCGAAGTCGGAGAAAAACTCCATCTCGCGCAGCAGGTTGAAGCGCTCGGAGTCGAGCACCCGCTGCAGCTGGCCGCGCGGCACCTCGTGGTTGGTGATCAGCGCCGACAGCGACTGCGCGAACTGGTCCCAGTCTTCCGGCCGGTCGGATGGCGACTTGGCGAGCGCACCTCGGATCGTCTGGTCCAGTGCCGGGCTGACGCCCTCGCGCATGCCCAGCAGCGACTCGGGCTCGGCATGACAGATCATGTTCAGCAAGGCCACGTGGCTGTCGGCCTCGAACGGCGGCCGGCCGGCGATCATGTGGTACAGCACCGCGGCCAGCGAATAGATGTCGGCCCGGCCATCCAGCGTCGAGCCTTCGAGCTGCTCGGGCGACATGTAGGCGAGCGAGCCGACGCGGTGGATCTGTGTGCGGTCAGCGCCCAGGTTCAGCACACTACCGAAGTCGGTCAGCTTGATGTCCAGCACCTCGGGGCCATCGGTCAGGGCCAGGATGTTGGCCGGCTTGACGTCGCGGTGGATCAAGCCCTGGCGGTAGACATAACCCAGCGCCATCGCGCACTTGAAGCCGATTTCGACCACCTGCTCCAGCGGCAGCAGCTTGTCTTGCTGGCAGAACACGCGCAGCGTTGCGCCGGGCACGTACTCCATCACCAGGTAGGGCGAGACCGGGTCGTCGACCGCGTCGTGGATCTGCACCACGTTCGGGTGGTTCAGCCGCCCCACCAATGCGGCCTCGGCGGCAAAGAAGTGTGACGAGAAGTGCACGTCGGCTTCCGAGCGGCCGGCGCTGGCGCGCACGCGCTTGATCGCCACCTCGCGGTTGTTGAAGTCGTCGAAGGCCAGGAAGACCTCGCTGGTCGCGCCTTCGCCGAGTTTTTGCAACACCCGGTACTTGCCGATGGTGGGCGGATCGTCCGGGTCCAGCCGCGGCATCGCCACGGTGGCTTGTCCTCGCGACCGCGAACGCGACGAACTCGTCGTCGCCGGAGCGGTGGACGTGGAGGTCGACGTCGGTGACGAGCGAGAGCGCGAAGAGGAGGACGCCACGTTACTTTGCTTGAGCCTGGCAGAAAGTCCAATGACGACAGCCAGGGTAACAGGGCGGCCCCAGCCCCCGCAACCGGCAGGGCCCGACACAGAGCAGGGCCAACTTAGAATTGACCGCATCATGATCCAAGCCAAGGCAGAGCTTCAGCTCGCGCTGGCTCGCGCTGTGGCGCAGCTGGCCCCCGACCACCCGGTCACCCCGGTCTTCGAATCGCCGAAGCAGGCCGCCCATGGCGACCTCGCCATCACGGTGGCGATGCAGCTGGCCAAGCCGCTGAAAGCCAACCCCCGCGCGTTGGCGGAACAGTTGGTCGCTGCGCTGAACGCACAGCCCGAAGTGCAACGATGGGTGTCGGCGCTCGAGATCGCCGGTCCCGGCTTCATCAACCTGCGCTTGTCGCCAGCGGCCAAGCAGGCCGTGGTGGCCGAGGTGCGCCAGGCTGGTGAGGCCTTCGGCCGCCAGCCGGCCAACGGCCAGAAGCTGATGGTCGAGTTCGTCTCGGCCAACCCGACCGGCCCGCTGCACGTCGGCCACGGTCGCCAGGGCGCCTTGGGCGACTCGATCTGCCACCTGTTCCAGACCCAGGGCTGGGACGTCACTCGCGAGTTCTATTACAACGACGCCGGCGTGCAGATCGCGACGCTGGCGACTTCGACGCAGTGCCGCATCAAGGGCCTGAAGCCCGGCGATGCCGGCTGGCCCGAGTCGGCCTACAACGGCGATTACATCGCCGACATCGCGGCCGACTTCATGGCCAAGAAAACCGTCAAGGCCGATGACCGCGAGTTCACCGCGTCGGGCGACCCGGAAGATCTGGACAGCATTCGCCAGTTCGCCGTGGCCTACCTGCGCCACGAGCAGGACCTGGACCTGCAGGCCTTCGGCGTGCAGTTCGACAACTACTTCCTCGAGACGAGCCTGTATTCCAGCGGCCGTGTCGCCGACACGATCGAGCGGCTGGAGAAGTCGGGCAAGACCTTCGAAGAGGGCGGGGCACTGTGGTTGCGCACCACCGACTACGGTGACGACAAGGACCGCGTGATGCGCAAGTCCGACGGCACCTACACCTACTTCCTGCCCGATGTCGCCTACCACCTGAACAAGTGGGAGCGCGGCTTCAACAAGGTCATCAACGTGCAGGGCACCGACCACCACGGCACCATCGCCCGCGTGCGCGGCGGCGTGCAGGCGGCGGACATGGGCGTGCCCACGGGCTACCCCGACTACGTGCTGCACAAGATGGTCACGGTGATGAAGGGTGGCCAGGAGGTCAAGATCTCCAAGCGCTCGGGCAGTTATGTCACGCTGCGCGACCTGATCGACTGGACCAGCCGCGACGCGGTGCGCTTCTTCCTGATCAGCCGCAAGGCCGACACCGAGTTCACCTTCGACGTCGACCTGGCGCTGAAGCAGAACGACGAGAACCCGGTGTTCTACGTGCAGATGGCCCACGCCCGAATCTGCTCAGTGCTGGCCAAGGCAACCGAACAGGGACACGACGAAGCGTCGATTGCGGCCGCCGACCTGTCGCGGCTGACTGCACCCGCCGAGCAGACGGTGATGCTCAAGCTCGCTGAGTACCCCGGCATGCTGGCGAGTGCGACGCGAGACCTGGCGCCGCACGACGTCGCGTTCTACCTGCGAGACCTAGCCTCGGCGTACCACAGCTACTATGCCGCCGAGCGCTTCCTGATCGAGGATGCCGCGCTGGCCCGCGCCCGCCTGGCGCTGCTGGACGCGACGCGCTTGGTGCTTCGCAATGCGCTCACGCTGCTGGGCGTCAGCGCGCCGGAGCAGATGGCACGAGACCAATCCGCCGTGGAGACTGAATGACTGTGCATTTCGGAGGCCTGACGACGCTGCGGCGCCCTGGCCTCGCGCAACAACGCGGCGGCTTCGCCGTCGGCCTGATCGTTGGCCTGCTGATCGGCCTGGCGCTGGCGCTGGGTGTCGCGCTGTACATCGCCAAGGTGCCTTCGCCCTTCCACGACAAGGTGCCGCACCGCACGCCAGAGCAGGAAGCGGCCGAAGCCGAGAAGATGCGCAACTGGGACCCGAACGCGGGCCTGGCCGGCAAGGCCGGGGCGGCTTCGCGGCCGGCCGCAGGCCCGGCACCGGTGCCGGCGCCCGCTCCGGTGGCCCTGCCCGGCAGCGACGGCAAGCCGGTGCGCCAGGGGACGACTGTCGAGCCCGTGACACCGCCGCCGGCCGGCCCCAAGTCCAACCGCGATGCGGCCGCCATCCTGGCCGGCGAACCGGTGCCCGGCGCCAAACCGCCCGCCGTGCCACGCCCCGGTGGCGAGCCGTTCCTGTACTTCGTGCAGGTGGGCGCCTACTCCAGCGCCGACGACGCCGAACAGCAGCGCGCCAAGCTCGCGCTGCAAGGCTTCGGCGCCAAGATCTCCGAGCGCGAACAAGGCGGCCGCACCATCCACCGCGTTCGCCTGGGCCCGTTCGACAGCCAAGCCGAGGCCGCCACGCAACAGGAACGCCTAAAGGCCGGCGGCGTCGACGCGGCGCTGGTGCGCCAGGAACGCAACCCCTGATCGCCGACCGTTCGCGGAACTGAACGCCGGCGAACGGCATCCACGCTCCATCCCTGGCCGTGAACGGCCTCTGACCTGCCCTGAGGATCTTCGTGAAGCACACCTGCATCAACCGGCGCGAATTCAACTCCATCGGCTTCGCTGGCGCCGCCGGTGCCCTGGGCCTCGCGGCCGGTATCAGCGCCCCGTCGTCGGCCCACGCACAGGGCGGCCCGGTCGAGGGCACCCACTACCTGAAGCTGGCCCAGCCCGTACCGCAGACCAGCACCGGCAAAGTCGAGGTGGTCGAGTTCTTCTGGTACGGCTGCCCCCACTGCTATGCGCTGGAGCCGTTTGTCGAGGCCTGGCAGGCCAAGCTGCCGGCCGATGTCAACTTCCGCCGCGTGCCGGTCGGCTTTGCGCCCCAGCATGAGTTCCACCAGAAGGTGTTCTACACGCTGGAGGCGATGGGCAAGCTCGGTGAGCTGCACCGCAAGTTCTTCGACGCCATCCACAAGGACCACAAGCGCATGGCGACCGAAGCCGAGGTGGTGGCCTTCGCCAGCGCCAACGGCCTGGACGGCACCAAGTTCGCCGACACGATGAAATCGTTTACCGTGATCGGCAAGGTGCGCCAGGCCAAGCAGCTGTCTGACGCCTACCACGTGGACGGTGTGCCGATGGTCGGCGTGCAGGGCCGCTTCACCACCTCGGCCACGATGGCCGGCGCCGCCGAGCGCACCTTCGCGGTGGTGGATTTCCTGGTCAACAAGTCGCGCCAACCGGCCTGAGACCTCGCCGCCGCCTACCCGGGCGGCGGCTCTGACAGCTGCCCTGTAAAGGCGCCATCCCGGCGCCCGTTCAGCCCCGATCCAGGCGGTGCTGGGGCTAGAATGGCCTGCAAGTTTCATGCCGCACGCCATGCGCCCGATGCCCCCCTTTCGCCTTCTGCCCGCCGCCCTCGTCGCGGCCGCCCTGCTGGCCGCCGGTGGGTGGCTGCCAGCCCATGCCGAAAAGGCCGACCGCAGCAAACCGCTCGAGGTCGTCAGTGACGGCTCGCAGTCGGCGGTCGTCGACCTGAAGACCAAGCTGACCACCATCAGCGGCCACGTCGTCGTGACCCAGGGCACGCTGACGATCAAAGCCGACCGGATCGAGGTGCGCGAAGGCTCGCCCGGCCGCTACCAGGCCAACGCCATGGGCTCCGCCGCCCAGTCGGCCACCTTTCGCCAGAAGCGCGACCGCGTCGACGAATTCATCGAGGGCGACGCTGAACGGATCGAGTACGACGGCGCGGCCGAGAAGGTGCGCTTTGTCGGCAATGCCAAGCTGCGCGTCGTGCGCCCCAGCGGCCCGCCGGACGAAGCCAACGCCGCGGTGATCACCTACGACCAGCGCAGCGACACCATCGTCTTTGAAGGTGGCTCGCCCGCCACGCCCGGCGAAGCCCCGGGCCGCGCACGGTTGGTGTTCATCCCGCGCAGCACTGAGCCGGCGGCCTCGGAGCCCTCGAAGTGAACGCGCCCCTGCCCGACGCCGCGGCGCTGGCCAGCACGATCGGTGCGGCCAGCAACAGCCGGCTTGAAGCCAACGGCCTGCGCAAGAGTTATGGCGCACGCATGGTGGTCAAAGAGGTCCACCTCGCGGTCGGTGCCGGCGAGGTCGTCGGCCTGCTCGGCCCCAACGGCGCCGGCAAGACCACCACCTTCTACATGGTGGTCGGCCTGGTGCGCTGCGATGCGGGCTCCATCCACATCGATGGCGTCGCGGTCGAGCGCAAGCCCATCCACCAGCGTTCGCGCCTGGGCCTGAGCTACCTGCCGCAAGAGGCGTCGATCTTTCGCAAGCTGACTGTCGAAGAAAACATCCGCGCCGTGCTCGAGCTGCAGCTGGACAGCCGCGGCAAGCCTCTGGGCAGCGCCGAGATCACGCGCCAGCTCGACACGCTGCTGCACGACCTGAGCCTGACCGGCCTGCGCGATTCGCCGGCGCCGGCCCTGTCGGGTGGTGAGAGGCGCCGCGTCGAGATCGCCCGCGCACTGGCCACACAGCCGCGCTTCATCCTGCTCGACGAGCCGTTTGCCGGCGTCGACCCGATCGCGGTGATCGAGATCCAGCGCATCATCGGCTTCCTGAAGGCGCGTGGCATCGGTGTGCTGATCACCGACCACAACGTGCGCGAGACGCTCGGCATCTGCGACCGCGCCTACATCATCAGCGAAGGCAGCGTGCTGGCCGAAGGCACGCCCGACCACATCATCGAGAACCCGGACGTGCGCCGGGTGTACCTCGGCGAACACTTCAAAATGTGATGTCGGCCCCCCGGTCCACCTTTGGTGTCCCGGCCCCCCGAGGGGTCGGCGCGGCCGCTAGGGAGCGGCCCGTCACGGCCGCGCCAAGTCCGCGTGAGGCCACCCGATGAAGCCCACGCTCCAGGTTCGCCTGTCGCAGCACCTGGCGCTGACGCCGCAGCTGCAGCAATCGATCCGCCTGTTGCAGCTGTCGACGCTGGAGCTGCACCAGGAAGTCGAGCAGATGCTCGAACAGAACCCCTTTCTGGAGCCCGAGGAAGACGCGACGCCGTTCGACTACAGCGCGAACGAGAAGACCACCCCGGCCCAGCGCGAAGAGCAGGACGCACCGGGCAGCGCCGTCGGCGAGGGCGGCGAAGAGACGTCCGGCATGGACTCGGCAGACTTCGGCACCACCGAGCGCGACGATTGGGAAAACGGCACCGAGCGCGACGACTTCGACGGCATCCGCGAGCTGCCGTCAGGCAACGCGACCGGCAGCGGCAGTGACGAAGACGGCTTTGATGCGCAAGACCGCAACACGCCGACGCCAACGCTGCAAGACCACCTGCGCACCCAACTGTCCGGCATGCGCCTGTCGCCCACCGATGCGGCCGCGGTGCAGGTGCTGATCGAATCGCTCGACGACGACGGCTACCTCGACGGCACGCTCGAAGACATCGTCGCCCGCCTGGCCGATGCGCTGGGCCTGGTCGACGACGAGGAACGCGACGACCTGCTCAGCCAGTTGCGCTGCGGCCTGAAGTGGCTGCAAAGCATGGAGCCGGCGGGGGTCGGCGCCGCCAACCTGGGCGATTGCCTGGCGCTTCAGTTGCGTGACAYGCCGGCCTGCCCGGCCCGCGAGTGCGCGCTGACGATCTGCCGCCAGCACCTCGAACTGCTGGCCCGGCGCGACCTGAAGAAGCTGGCCAGCGCCACCGGCTCTGACGAAGCCACGGTGAAGGCTGCGCAGGCGCTGATCGTGGCCTGCGAGCCCAAGCCCGCCCGGCCGTTTGCGCGAGCCGAAAACCTGATCGTCGTGCCGGACGTGATCGTGATGAAGTCCGGCCGCGGCTGGAAGGTGATGCTGAACCCCGACGTGATGCCCAAGCTGCGCGTGTCGGACGTCTACGCGCAAGCGGTGCGCGGCCAACGCGGCGGTGCCGGCAACAACAGCGGCCTCAGCGCCCGGCTGCAAGAGGCGCGCTGGTTCATCCGCAACATCCAGCAGCGCTTCGACACCATCCTGCGCGTCAGCCAGGCCATCGTCGAACGGCAGAAGGCCTTCTTCACCCACGGCGAGATCGCGATGAAGCCACTGGTGCTGCGCGAGATCGCCGACGAGCTGGGCCTGCACGAGTCGACCATCTCGCGCGTGACCACCGCCAAGTACATGAACACGCCGTTCGGCACCTTCGAGCTGAAGTACTTCTTCGGCTCGTCGCTGAACACCGATGCCGGCGGCAACGCCTCCTCCACCGCAGTGCGCGCGCTGATTAAGCAGTTCGTCGCAGCCGAGAACATCGCCAAGCCGCTGTCGGACAGCCAGATCGCCGACATGCTCGAAGAGCAGGGCATCCAGGTCGCGCGCCGCACGGTGGCGAAATACCGCGAGGCGCTGAAGATCGCGCCAGCCAACTTGCGCAAAGCAATGTGATGGATGGAGCCCCCACGCTCCCTTCCGGTCGCTGCCCCCGAGGGGGCTTTTGCAGCGGACCGGCAAAGCCGGATCCGCGCAAACCCCTTGGTTGGGTCAACGTACTGCACCGCGAAGCGCTGTGGAGCCATTGAGATGACAAATGAAAATCCCACGCCGCGGCGCGCGATCAAGGCCGCTGCTGCCGGCCCGCGCAGCGCGGTCGAACGCGGCACGCTGTTCCTGCCCTGCGCCGCCGGCACCGAGCCGCTGCTGCTCGACGAGTGCCGTCGCCTGCTGCAAGACCGCTGTCCAGTCGAGGCAGGCCGCGGCGGTGTCTATGTCGACGGCGACGTCGATGCCGCGATGCGCCTGAACCTCGGCAGCCGGCTGGCCCAGCGCGTGCTGTGGCAAGTRGCCGATGGACCGTACGCCAACGAGCATGACCTCTACGCCATCGCTCGCCGCGTGCAGTGGGCCGACTGGATCACGCCGCGCCAGACGCTGCGTGTCGACGCCTCCGCGTGGCGCTCGCCGCTGAAGAGTCTGAACTTCGCCGCGCTGCGCATCAAGGATGCCGTCTGCGACGTGATGCGCGAAGCGGCCGGCGAACGCCCGAGCGTCGACACGCGTCATCCGGATCTGTCGCTGGTGCTGCACCTGGGCCCCGAGCACGCAAGCCTGTCGGTCGACCTGTCCGGCGAGGCCTTGTTCAAGCGCGGCTGGCGCGATGCACAAGGCCTGAAGGGTGAGGCGCCGCTGAAGGAAACGCTGGCCGCGTCGATGTTGGCCGCGGCGGGCTGGCAAGGCCGGCCCGAAGACGGTGGCCTGCTCGACCCCTGCTGCGGCGCCGGCACGATCGCGATCGAAGCCGCGCAGATCGCCTGCGGCATCGCGCCCGGCCTAGCACGCCGCTTCGCGTTCGAGAAGCTGCTGCCGTTCCGCAACCACCTTGGCGCCTGGTCCACGTTGCGCCAGCAGGCGCAGAACGCGATCCACGCGCCGGCGGTGCCGATCTGGGCTGGCGATGTGTCGTTCCGCATGACCGACTTCGCGACCCGCAATGCCGAGCGCGCCGGCGTCCAGCATGCGATCGAGTTCAAGACCGCCGATGCGCTGCAGCGCCCGGCCCCTGCCGATCGCGGCGTGATCGTGATGAACCCACCCTACGGCGAACGCATCGCCCCCAAGGGCCAAGGCCAGAGTTCAGGGCCAGCACGCGGCGAAGGCGGCGGCGAGAAGTTCGAAGGTGCCGCCGACGCGGCCGACTTCTACGCCCGCCTGGCCGCCCACTGGAAAAAACACTACGCCGGCTGGACCGCCCAGGTGCTGACGCCCGAGCCCAAACTGCCGGGCCTGATGCGCCTGAAGGAAAGCCGCCGTGTGCCGATGTGGAACGGCGCCATCGAATGCCGCCTGTTCCGCTTCGACATGGTGGCCGGAACGAATCGTTAGCCCCCACGCCCCCTTCCGGGGGCTGCCTTGCAGGCCGCGCCGGGCCAGAGGCCCGGCCCCTCGCCAGGCACGAACAGTCCACTGGACTGTTCATGTCCGGGCTCGGCCGCCCCGAGGGGGCTCGCGCAGCGGACCGGCAGAGGTTCTATGGTTTTCGTCAAGCGAGAACGGCGAATCTGTCTGGCTCGAAGGGCTTGCCGCTGCGCCAGACGGCATAGGCGACTCGCAGGAGCTTTCTGGCCAGGATGACCAGCGCTTCGGTGGTCTTGAAGCCGCGGCTGCGCAGCTGTTGGTACAGCGGACTGAACACCTTKCTGTGAGAGGCCGACATGGCCGCCATGTACATCTGGCGACGCAAGTCAGGCGATCCACGCTTGGACAGTCTTCGCTTGCCGTGGCTGCGCCCTGAGTCGTGCGCCCGAGGGTCCAAGCCACTGAAGG
>NZ_JBFUGE010000142.1:0-12914 GCF_056403075.1 Ideonella sp. P3_A4
CGCCGGACCTGCGTCCGCTGGTGCCGCTGGACGGTGGCCGTTTCGCCACGTCCGACCTGAACGACCTGTACCGCCGCGTCATCAACCGGAACAACCGGTTGGCCCGTCTGCTGGAGCTGAAGGCCCCCGAGATCATCGTGCGCAACGAAAAGCGCATGCTGCAGGAAGCCGTCGACTCGCTGCTGGACAACGGCCGTCGCGGCAAGGCCATGACCGGCGCGAACAAGCGCGCGCTGAAGTCCTTGGCCGACATGATCAAGGGCAAGAGCGGCCGCTTCCGCCAGAACTTGCTGGGCAAGCGCGTCGACTACTCGGGCCGCTCGGTCATCGTGGTCGGCCCGACGCTCAAGCTGCACCAGTGCGGCCTGCCCAAGCTGATGGCGCTGGAGCTGTTCAAGCCCTTCATCTTCTCGCGCCTGGAGGCGATGGGCATCGCCACCACCATCAAGGCGGCGAAGAAGGAAGTGGAATCGGGCACGCCGGTGGTCTGGGACATCCTTGAAGAAGTCATCAAGGAACACCCGGTCATGCTGAACCGCGCGCCGACGCTGCACCGCCTGGGCATCCAGGCGTTCGAGCCGGTGCTGATCGAAGGCAAGGCCATCCAGCTGCACCCGCTGGTTTGCGCGGCGTTCAACGCCGACTTCGACGGTGACCAGATGGCCGTCCACGTGCCGCTGTCGATCGAAGCGCAGATGGAAGCCCGCACGCTGATGCTGGCATCGAACAACGTGCTCTTCCCGGCATCGGGCGAGCCGTCGATCGTGCCGTCGCAAGACGTGGTGCTGGGTCTGTACTACGCCACCCGCGAGCGCATCAACGGCAAGGGCGAAGGCATGATCTTCTCCGACGTCGTCGAACTCCAGCGCGCGCTGGACAACGGCGCTGTCGAGGTCACCGCCAAGATCGCCGTCCGCCTGGTCGAGTGGACCAAGAACGACGACGGCACCTTCACGCCCGAAACCAAGCTGGTCGACACGACCGTTGGCCGCGCGCTGCTGTCCGAGATCCTGCCCAAGGGTCTGCCGTTCAGCAACATCAACAAGGCGCTGAAGAAGAAGGAGATCAGCAAGCTGATCAACACCTCCTTCCGCAAGTGCGGCCTGAAGGAGACCGTGGTGCTGGCCGACAAGCTGCTGCAAAGCGGCTTCAAGCTGGCCACGCGCGCTGGCATCTCGATCGGCATCGACGACATGCTGGTGCCGAAGGAAAAGCACGGCCTGATCGAGCGCGCCGAGAAGGAAGTCAAGGAGATCGAGCAGCAGTACGTCTCGGGTCTCGTGACCGCCGGCGAGCGCTACAACAAGGTCGTCGACATCTGGGGCAAGACCGGTGACGAGGTCGGCAAGGTCATGATGACCCAGCTGTCCAAGCAGAAGGTCATCGACCGCCACGGCAAGGAAGTCGACCAGGAGTCGTTCAACTCCATCTACATGATGGCCGACTCCGGCGCCCGCGGTAGCGCGGCGCAGATCCGCCAGCTGGCCGGCATGCGCGGCCTGATGGCCAAGCCTGACGGCTCGATCATCGAGACGCCGATCACCGCGAACTTCCGCGAAGGCCTGAACGTTCTGCAGTACTTCATCTCCACCCACGGCGCCCGCAAGGGCCTGGCGGACACGGCGCTGAAGACCGCGAACTCGGGTTACCTGACCCGTCGTCTGGTCGACGTGACGCAGGATCTGGTCGTCACCGAGGTCGATTGCGGCACCGAGCACGGCTTCGCGATGCGTGCGTTGGTCGAAGGTGGTGAAGTCATCGAGTCGCTGCGCGACCGCATCCTGGGCCGCGTCGCCGCGGTCGAGGTGCTTCACCCCGAGACCCAGCAAACGCTGATGCCTGCCGGCACGATGCTCGACGAAGACCTGCTCGATGTGATCGAAGCAGCCGGCGTCGACGAAGTGAAGGTGCGCACGCCGCTGACCTGCGAAACCCGTTTCGGCCTGTGCGCCAAGTGCTACGGCCGCGACCTCGGCCGCGGCGGCCTGGTGAACATCGGCGAAGCGGTGGGCGTGATCGCGGCGCAGTCGATCGGCGAGCCGGGCACGCAGCTGACGATGCGGACGTTCCACATCGGTGGCGCGGCCTCTCGTGCGGCGGTGGCCTCGAGCGTCGATGCCAAGTCGGACGGCTTCATCGGCTTCAACCCGACGATGCGCTACGTGACGAACGGCAAGGGCGAGTTGGTGGTGATTTCGCGTTCCGGCGAAATCGTCATCTCCGACCAGCACGGCCGCGAGCGCGAGCGTCACAAGGTGCCGTACGGCGCGACGTTGAACGTCAAGCCCGACCAGCAGCTCAAGGCCGGCACCGTGCTGGCCAACTGGGACCCGCTGACCCGCCCGATCATCACCGAGTTCGCCGGCAAGGCGAAGTTCGAGAACGTCGAGGAGGGCGTGACCGTCGCCAAGCAGGTCGACGAGGTGACCGGCCTGTCGACGCTGGTGGTGATCGACCCGAAGCGCCGCGGTGCTGCCAAGGTCGTGCGCCCGCAGGTCAAGCTGCTGGACGCGATGGGCCAGGAAGTGAAGATCCCCGGCACCGACCACTCGGTGACGATCGGCTTCCAGGTCGGCTCGCTGGTGCAGATCCGCGACGGCCAAGACCTCGCCCCTGGCGAAGTGCTGGCACGTATCCCGGTCGAAGGCCAGAAGACCCGCGACATCACCGGCGGTCTGCCGCGGGTGGCCGAGCTGTTCGAAGCGCGTTCGCCGAAGGATGTCGGCACGCTGGCCGAGCAGACCGGCACGGTGTCGTTCGGCAAGGAGACCAAGGGCAAGGTACGCCTGCAGATCACCGATCCGGACGGCAAGGTGTACGAAGAGCTCGTGCCGAAGGAAAAGAACATCCTGGTGCACGAAGGCCAGGTGGTCAACCGCGGCGAGCTGATYGTCGACGGCGCGGCGGATCCGCAGGACATCCTGCGCCTGCTGGGTGTCGAAGAGCTGGCGCGCTACATCGTCGACGAAGTGCAGGACGTGTACCGCTTGCAGGGTGTGAAGATCAACGACAAGCACATCGAGGTGATCGTTCGCCAGATGCTGCGCCGCGTGCAGATCACCAACCCGGGCGAATCGGCCTACATCTCCGGCGAGCAGGTCGAACGCTCCGAGTTGTCCAACACCAACGACCGCCTGCGCGGCGAAGGCAAGGTCACCGCGACCTACGCCGACGTGCTGCTGGGTATCACCAAGGCCTCGCTGTCGACCGACTCGTTCATCTCGGCCGCTTCCTTCCAGGAAACGACCCGCGTACTGACCGAGGCGGCGATCATGGGCAAGCGCGACGAGCTGCGTGGCCTGAAGGAAAACGTGATCGTCGGTCGCCTGATCCCGGCCGGTACCGGCATGGCTTTCCACCAGGCTCGCAAGGCCAAGGAAGACATGGACGAGAACGAGCGCCGCTCGATCGCACTGCAGGAGGCCGAGGAACTGGCCGCCGCGCAGCTGCAGCAGCTCGAGCCCACCGCGCCGACGGGTGGCGAGGGCAGCGCCGAGTAAGGCTCAGCCTGTTATCCGCGTCGGCCTTCACGGGCTGACGCCGACCGAAGAGGGCGACTCCGAAAGGGGCCGCCCTTTTTTCTTGCCTGTCGCCCGCGTGGTGCTCGTGTTCGCGTCGCCGGGCTTGTCGGTTGTGGGCTCGACCCCAACAGCGGCCATCTCTGCCGGCGAGTCGCCCAGTTCAAGCGGCCTGACGAAGACTTCATCGGCAACGGCGCCCGATCTTGATTCGCCACGACGGCGTTTGCCGCCATGGCCACCGCGGCTGAAGTCTCGTGCGAGCGCAGCCGTCGAGGCCGCATACCTCACGCCCCACTACCCACTCAATATTGCTGCTTCATGAAAGGGTGGCGCGGTCTAGGCACATAACTATATACCTAGACGCATGTGGTATCCTTTTCAAAAACGACACAAAGAATTTACGTCTGGACGGATCGCACCGAGTGCGCAGCCATCCCAAGCGCGAAATTCGGGTGCGCCATGGAGGGATCCACGGGTGCCGTCGAACACAAGATGAGCGAAGCCTCGAGGAGCGGGCCGCGGCTGCAAAAGCCGGTCTGGCCGCCATTGCCTCGAGCGATTTCACCCTCTTTTCAATCCGGCGCCGGTCCAATGCAGGGCAGGCCCGGGTCTGTCTGCGCCCGTGACAAACGGGCGCACCTGATACATGGAATCTTCTCGCTGGTTGATCCGGACGCCGGGCCCTGCCCGCCGATTGCGCCTGTATTGCTTTCCATATGCCGGCGGCAGCGCAGCGGCCTATGCCGACTGGCAGGCCGGCCTGCCGGCTGATATTGAGGTCTGTGCCGTGCAGCCGCCGGGCCGCGGCGCCCGCTTCATCGAGACGCCCGTCGACTCGCTCGCGCAGATGTTGGAGGCGCTCACGCCGGCCTTCCTCGCTTCGGCCGACCGGCCGTTTGCTTTTTTCGGCCACAGCCTCGGCGCGCTGGTCGCGTTCGAGTTCACGCGCCACCTGGCGCGCTTGCGCCTGCCGCAGCCCGTCCACCTTTTCGTGTCGGGTTGCCAGGCGCCCCAATGGCGAGACCCGGCCCGGGGCTTGCACCTGCTTGGCGACGAGGCGCTCATCGAGGTGTTGAGGGACTACAACGGCACGCCGCCCGAAGTCCTTGCCGATCGTGAGTTGCTGGCCCTGCTGCTGCCCATGATCCGCGCCGACTTCTCCCTCGCCGAGACCTACCGCTACCAGCCCGGTGCTCGCCTGGCGGTGCCGGTGACTGCGCTCGCAGGACGCGGCGAGGCCTACCGCTTGCCCGAGCAGGTGCTGGGCTGGCAGGACGAGACCAGCGCGGCCTTCTCCAGCCATTGGTTCGACGGTGACCACTTCTTCTTGAACCCGCGGCGCGACGCCGTGCTGGCCACGATCGCGCGCGCGATCGGCCTGCAAGCGCCTGCGCCGGCCGAGGCCGCGCTGCAGCCCTGACGGCGCCGGCCGCCGCCGACGTCGACCGTTTCGCCATCGGCGCAGGCCGCGTGCCTGCCCAACGACCTCTCCTTTCCGATTCACTCCACCTACACCATGACCGACACGCGCCTGTACCTCAAGGAAGACGTCTACTTCGAGCCGCTGTTCAACCATTGGTACGCCTGGCCGTACTTGCTCGCACCAGTGCAGGCTTCGCGCTACATCGTGAACACGCACCAGCGGCTGATGAAGTCGTTCATCGCCAACCACAGCCTGCACATCATGATGTCGCAGGAGCCCGGCATGGCCGGCGGTGACTACATGAACTGCCGCGAGGACGAGGTGGACCAGGTCCGCGCGCTCGTCGACGAGATCGACAGCCGCTGCGGTGACCTCGTGCAGCTGTCGAAATCCGTCGAGGCCCTCGACGAGCTGTTGCGCCGCCACACGACGGGCGAGACCATCGAGCCGCTGTACGAGCACGTCCCCGAGGCGTTGCGCGGCTTCGTCGAACTGCACCTCGACGCCGAGCATCGGCCGTCCTACCGGCTGCTCGAAGCCCTGCTGTACAAGAGCCGCTACTACCGTCGTGATCTGCAAAGCGTGTCGTTCGGCCTGCTCTCCGAAGACGGCATGCGGCCTTTCGTCTTGAGCACACCTCGGCTGCCCGATGCGCGCCACCTGCAACTGCGCGGGATCGGCTTCGACTCGCCGGTGCTCGAGCGCCTGCTGAAGGCCCGCGAGGTTCCGCTGGAGGAGGCTGAGGCGCATGCGCTGTTCGAGCAATGCACGCTGGCCGGCGGCCTGGCCTGGCGCGAGTTGTTCACGACGCAGGCCCCGAGCCGCCTGCATGTGCCGGTGACCGAAGGCGTGCGCCTGCAGTACGTCGGCCACGCGGGCTTCCTCGTCGAGACCGCGACCGTCTCGCTGCTGGTCGACCCGGTCATCGCTGCACGCGGCACCACCAACGCGGACCAAGTCGTCAGCTTCAGCGAGTTGCCGCCGCACATCGACTACGTCTGCCTGACGCACTCGCACCAGGACCACGTCAACATCGAGACCTTGCTGCAGCTGCGCTACAAGGTCGGGCGCATCCTCGTGCCGCGCAACAACGGCGGCTCGCTGCAGGACCCGTCGCTACGCCTCATGCTGCGCGAACTGGGCTTCCAGGTAACCGAGGTCGATGACCTGGACGAGATCGAGCTGCCCGGCGACGGCCGCATTGTCAGTTTGCCGTTCTTCGGTGAGCACGGCGACCTCAACATCCGCTCCAAGACCGCATGGCATTTCGACCTGCGCAGCCGCAAGCTGTTGTTCGGGGCCGATTCCTCGAACATTGACCCGACGATGTACCGGCATGTGCACGAGCACGTGGGCGACATGGATGTGATGGCGATTGGCATGGAATGCGTTGGCGCGCCCTACACCTGGTTGTACGGCGCGCTGCACACCAAACCCGTGGCCAAGAACGTGAAGAATTCGCGCCGCCTCAATGGCTGCGACATGACGCAGGCGTTCGGGTTGGTGGAGCGCTTCAAGCCGAGCCAGGTCTTCATCTACGCCCTCGGCATGGAGCCTTGGTACAAGTACTTCATGGGCATCGACTACGACGACGACTCCAAGCAGATTGTCGAGTCGCGCAAGATGGTTGCCGCCTGCCAGGAGTCGGGCATCCCGGCCGAGTCGCTCTACGGCAAACGGACGCTCGCGCTGGCCTGACCGTCGACAGGGGCGCGCCCCTGTCGCCCCGCCGACACGGCCAGAGGCTGCGGTCGGCGTGTCGCTGCCGTATGCGGCACTTCCCCGTCTCCTGAGGCGCCCTTGATGAACCCCATGCAATTGAACTACGACCGCAAGCCGGCCAGCGCAGCCCCGCAGCTGACCGAATGGCGGCGCATCGCGCGCCTGCTGGTGCCCAACCGCTGGCAGGCGGCAACATTGGCGCTGTGCATCGGCGCCGCTGCCGCGCTGTCGGTGGTGCCAGCGCTGCTGATGCGGCGCGTCATCGACGAGGCAATCCCGCAGCAAAGCGTGGGGCTGCTGTGCCTGCTCGTGGCCGGCATGGTCGCCGCGCCGCTGGTGGGCAACCTGCTCGGCGTCTGGCAAAGCCACATCGCCACGCAGCTGGGACAACAGGTGATGCTCGACCTGCGCGGTCGCATGTTCGACCGGCTGCTGCGGCAGTCGATGGGCTTCTATACCAACACCCGGCCAGCCGAGGCCCTCTCGCGTCTGCAAAACGACGTCGGTGGCATCCAGAACGTCGTCAGCAACACACTCGTGAACCTGGCCAGCAATGCGCTCACAACGCTGGTGACGATCGTCGTGATCTTCTGCCTGGATTGGCGCCTGGCCCTGCTGTCGCTGTTGATCCTGCCCGTCTTCATCCTGCCGACCCGCCGGGTGGGACTGGCCAAGGCGCGCATCGCGGGACGCACGCAAGAGGCGGTGGCCGACTTCAATTCCTATGTGCAGGAACGTTTGTCGATCGGCGGTTTCCTGCTTGTGCGCCTGTTCGGCAGGCAGGAGGCGGAGCGCCGCAACTTTGCGCAAAAGGCCGGCGTTCTGCGCGACCTGAACGTCGAGCAGAACGCGTTGGGGCGCTGGTTCCTGATGTTCATCATGTCGTTCGCCAGCGTGGGGCCTGCGCTGATCTACCTGGTGGGTGGCTACGAAGCCATCCGTGGCGCGATCTCGGTCGGAACGGTCGTCGCGTTTGTCGCTTACCTCACACGCTTGTATGCGCCGCTGTCGGCGATGGTGAACGTGCATGTCGAGCTGCTCGGCGCGACGGCGCTGTTCCGCCGAATCTTCGCGTACCTGGAGCTGCCCGCAGCGGCCGAGCACGCTGCGCTGGCGCCAGCGGCGGCCGGCGTGCCGCAAGGCTGCTTGCGCTTCGAGTCGGTCACGCTGGCCTACGACGACCCGTCGGGCAAGCGCGCGCTGGACGACGTGTCCTTCGAGGTGCCGGCCGGCAAGATGGTCGCCCTGGTGGGGCCCAGCGGCGCCGGCAAGACGAGCGTGACCTACCTGGCGACCCGCTTGCATGAACCGACACAGGGCCGCATCACCCTCGATGGCGCCGACCTGCGTGAGCTCGAGGCCGCCTCGCTCGCGCAAGTCATGGCCAGCGTCACGCAGGAGGCCGTGTTCTTCAACGCCACGGTGAAGGACAGCCTGCTGTATGCCAAGCCCGATGCCACTGACGAAGAGATCGAGCGAGCCTGCCGCCTGGCCCATGTGCACGAGGTGATCTCAGCCCTGCCGCAGGGGCTGATGACCGTGATCGGCGAACGCGGCTACAAGCTGTCGGGCGGCGAGCGCCAGCGGCTGGCGCTGGCGCGGGTCGCGCTGCGCGATCCGCGGCTGGTCATCCTCGACGAGGCCACCTCGGCGCTCGATTCGCAGTCCGAACAAAAGATCACGACCGCGATGCAGCACCTGCTCGCCGGCCGCAGCAGCCTGGTCATCGCGCACCGGCTTTCGACGGTGGTGCGCGCCGACCTGATCCTGGTCATGGACGGTGGCCGCATTGTCGAGCGGGGCACCCACGCCGAGCTCCTTGCGCGTGACGGCTTGTACGCCACGCTGTACCGGCAGCAGTTCCTCGCGCACGAGCGCACCGCCGAGACGGAGGCCTGATGATCATCGACCGCATTGACGCGCAGGCCGCGGCGATACCGCAGCACATCGCCTTGCGCACCGACACGCGCGCGCTGACCTATGCCGAGGTCGCCGAGCGCTCGAGCGCGCTGGCCGACCACTTGCGCCAGCGCGGCGTACGCGCCGGCACAGTGGTCGCGGTGTCGCTGGACGGCTCGCCAGAGTTGATCATCGCGCTGCTGGCCATCCTGCGTTGCCGTGCGCTGTATTTCTGCCTTGATCGGCGGCTGCCCGAGGAGCGCCGGCGCATGCTGCTGCGCACCGCGGCGTGCGAATGGCTGCTGCGTAGCACCGAGGCCGAC
Source organism: Ideonella sp. P3_A4 (assembly GCF_056403075.1). Lineage (NCBI taxonomy): Bacteria > Pseudomonadati > Pseudomonadota > Betaproteobacteria > Burkholderiales > Sphaerotilaceae > Ideonella > Ideonella sp. P3_A4. The sequence continues at coordinate 8,889 of NZ_JBFUGE010000142.1, forward strand.
GACCCTGCGGATGCGCGCATCGACGGTCGGCTCGCTTGCGTCGTGCCGCCGCAGGCGCCGTCCGCGGGTGAGCGCGGACGGAGTTTGGCGGAGCTGGCGGGTGCGCCTGCAGCCGCGGCGATCGACTTGTGCAGTGTCTACTGCACCTCGGGCAGTACCGGCGCACCCAAGGCCGTGCTGTGCAGCGCGGCAAGTGTCGAGAATCGTTTCGAGTGGTTGCAGCGGGTGCTGCCCTTCCGCCCCGATGATGTCGCCTATGGCCGGGCGTCGACCAGCGTGGTGATGTCGGCCTGGGAGCTGCTGTCGCCGCTGATGGCCGGCGTCACGCTTTTCGTGCCCGGGATCGACGACGCCTCGCGGCCGGAGACCTTGCTGGCCCGCGTGGCGACCCACCGCATCACGCACCTCGGGCTGGTGCCCTCGCTCGCCCAGCTGCTGCTGCAGCAGGATCCGGCGGCGTTCGCTGCGCTGCGTGGCTTGCGCTTGCTGGAGATCGGCGGCGAGCACAGCCCCTCGGGCCTGTTCCGCCGCTACGCCGAGCACCTGCCAGAGACAACGTTGATCCACCGCTACGGCTCGACCGAGCAGCCGGCGGTGGTCTGTCGCGTGATCCGCCCGGGCGATCCCGTGGGTGACAGCGTGCCGGCGGGGTGTCCCATCGACGGCGTGCGCGCGGCGATTCTCGACGACGCATTCGCGCCCGTGCCACCCGGCGCGATCGGCGTGCTGCACACCGGTGGGGCAGGTCTCGCGGCCGGCTACGCGAACCAGCCAGCCCTGACGGAAAGCCGCTTCCTGCCCGACCCGGACGGTGCGGTGGTCGGCGGCCGCCTGTACTGCACCGGCGACCTGGCGCGGCAGGATGCGGACGGCCAGATCGAGATCCTTGGCCGCCGCGACTTCACCATCAAGCTGTTCGGGCACCGCATCGAGCCACGCGAAGTGGAGCTGGCGCTGATGGGCCACGCCCCGATCCGCGAGGCGGTGGTCGTGAAGAGCGAGGACCCCACGCAACCCGACCAGCTCGTCGCCTGGGTGCTGGTCGCCGGGCCGCGCCCGGCAGAGCCAACCTTGCTCGACGACCCCGCCCTGCGTCACCACCTGGCGGCGGCGTTGCCTGCCTACATGGTTCCGCGCATCGTCGTCTCGGTAGCGCGTCTGCCATTGCTTCCGAGCGGCAAGGTGGACCGCCACGTGCTGCGCGCCGAAATACTGCCCAGGTCGGGCGGGCCAGCGCCTACGGACGACTTGGCGTCGGCCCCGAGCCGCGCTGGTGCATCGATCGTCGCAGCGGCCTGGTGCAGCGCGTTCGGCCTCGCAGGCGCGCCGGCCGGCTCCGACTTCTTCGAGCTGGGCGGCGACTCGCTGTCGGCCTTGCGCGTCGTGTCGCGGCTGCGCGAGGCGCTGGGTACCGATGTTCCGGTGCGCCTGCTGTTCGATCACCCGCTCTTCGACGACTTTGAGCGCGAGGTCGACGCTTTGCGCGCCCGCCGGGCGCCCCGAGTGACCACCGCCGACGCCTGACATCGGAGGCGTCAAGCCCCCACCCTGCCCGACGCGAGCGTGGTCTGTGGCCGCGTCGCGCGGCGCGTCCCTACGCACCGAACGAGATCCCACGGAGTTTCCATGAGCCCCCATCCCGCCCCGACCGCCGGCGCGACCCTGCACGCCCAGTCCACGCCGATGTCTTTTGCGCAGCAGCGTCTGTGGTTCCTGTCCCAGATGGAAGGCGGCAGCCAGGCCTACCACCTGTCGTTCAAGGCCCGCTTGCAGGGCTTGCTCGACGCAGCGGCGCTGCGACGCGCGCTGGCCGGTGTGGTGGCCAGGCATGACGCCCTGCGCACGATCTTCGGGCTGGACGGTGAGCAAGCAGTGCAGCGGGTCCGGCCCGTCGGGGCCGAGGTCTTCGGCTGGCGCGAGGAGGACCTGCGCACTGCCATGACGGCTGGCGACGGCGACGCGATGCAGGCGCTGCTGACCCGGCTCATCGCCGAAGAGACGCAGACGCCGTTCGACCTCGCGCAAGGCCCCGTGCTGCGCGCCTGCCTGTGGCGACATGGCGAGGCGCTGCACACGTTGGTGCTGACGGTGCACCACATCGTCGCCGATGCCTGGTCGATGGATGTGCTGGTGCGCGAGCTCGGGGCGCTTTATGTGGCCGATGTTCGCGGTGAGCCTGCGGCACTGCCGGCGCCGCCGCTGCAATATGCGGACTACGCTCGCCGCCAGCGTGCGCTGGTCCAGGGCGACAACCTGCAGCGCCAGGCCGCGTACTGGACCGACACGCTGCGCGGCGCGCCGGCGTTGCTCGAGCTCCCGACCGACCGCCCGCGGCCGCTGGAGCAGGACCTGACGGGTGCATCGACATCGGTGGCCCTGGAGCCTGGTCTCGTCGCTGCGTTGAAGGCGTTGGCACGCAAGCACCGCGTGAGCCTGTACATGACCGTGCTGGCCGGCTGGGCGCTGCTGCTGTCGCGCCTGTCCGGCCAGGACGACGTGGTCGTTGGCACGCCGGCCGCCAATCGCGGTGACGCGGACATGCACGAGGCAGTCGGCTTCTTCGCCAACACGCTCGCGCTGCGCATGGACCTCGCGGGGGCGCCGACGGTGGGGCAACTGCTGCGCCGGGTGCGTGACCGCGTCCTGGACGCGCAGGAGCACCAGGACATCCCGTTCGAACAGGTCGTGGAACTCGCCCAACCCACGCGCAGCCTCGCGCACAGCCCGCTGTTCCAGGCGATGTTCGCCTGGCAGAACGCTCTGCGCGCGGGCCTCACGCTGCCGGACGTGGTGGTCGACGACCCCTACGCGCGCGTTCGCTCGTTCACCAAATTCGACCTCACCGCCACGCTGCGCGAGGACAGCGGGCGCGTCGTCGGCGCGATCGAGTACGCCACCAGCCTGTTCGATGCGGCCACCGCCGAAGGCCTGGGCGACCGGCTGGCGCGCGTGTTGACCGCGATGGCCGCCGACGACACCAGCGACATCGACACGTTGTCGGTGATCGGCGACGCCGAGCAGGCCCAGTTGCTCGCGCTGTCCAACGCCGGGCCCGGTTCGCCTGCGCTTGCTGCGCGCGCACCCGGCCCCTGCCTGCACGAGCTGTTCGAGGCGCGAGCCGCCGAACGGCCCCACGCGGTGGCACTCACCTTCGGCGACCAGTCGATCACCTACGGCGAGCTGCAGGCGCGCGCCAACCGCCTCGCGCATGAACTCGTCGAGCGCGGCGTCGGGCCGGACGGCCTGGTCGGCCTGCTGCTGGAGCGCTCGCCGGACCTCGTCGTTGCCATCCTGGGCGTGCTGAAAGCGGGCGGTGCCTACGTGCCGATCGACCCCGATTGCCCTGCCGAACGCCTATCGATGCTGCTGGAAGACAGCGCTCCTGCGCTGGTGCTGGCCGACGCCGCGTTGGCCGGTCGCCTGCCGGCGGATGGACCGGCGGTGCTGTGCCTGGACGAACTCGGCGAACGCCTGGCCACGCACCCGGCGACGTCGCCGGCGCGGCGCACCGACGGCCTGAGCGATGGTCATCTCGCCTACGTCATCTACACCTCGGGTTCGACCGGCCGGCCCAAGGGGGTGCTCGTCGAGCACCGCCAGGTGGTGCGCCTGCTCGAGACGACGCAGAGCGACTTCGGCTTCACAGCCGATGACACCTGGACGCTGTTCCACTCGTACGCCTTCGATTTCTCGGTGTGGGAGCTGTGGGGGGCGCTCGCCTACGGTGGCCGCTTGGTGGTCGTGCCGCGCTGGGTGGCGCGTTCGCCGGAAGACTTCCATGCGCTGCTCGTGCACGAGCGGGTGACGGTGCTGAACCAGACCCCGTCGGCTTTCGTCCGCCTGGCGCAGTTCGACGCCTTGCGGCCCGCGCCGTTGGCGCTGCGGGTCGTCGTCTTCGGCGGCGAGGCGCTGGCCTTGGGCGAACTCAAGGACTGGGTCGACCGCCACGGCGACGAGGCGCCCCAGCTCGTCAACATGTACGGCATCACCGAGACCACGGTGCATGTGACCTACCGCCGCCTGCGT
>NZ_JBFUGE010000143.1:0-12849 GCF_056403075.1 Ideonella sp. P3_A4
GTGGTGGCGTGCGCATGGCGTTGTTGTTTGTGTGCTCGTTCAGTACTTGGCCGCGATCGGCATCTGCCGGCCGGTGCCGAAGGCACGGGCGCGAACCCGGATGATCGGTGGTGCCTGGCGGCGTTTGTACTCGTTGCGCGCGATCATCTTGCGGATGCGTTCGACCAGCGCGCGGCCTTGCTCATCGGCTTGCAGGCCGTCGACGAAGGCCGAGGCCTCGGCGAATTCCCACGCGGCGAGGCGATCGCCTTCGATCAGCAGCTTCAGGATCTCGTCCAGCACCGGGTAGGGCGGCAGGCTGTCGACATCGCGCTGACCCGGTGCCAGTTCGGCTGAGGGCTCCTTGTCGATGATGACGTTGGGGATCAGCTCGCGGCCGGCGGCCTCGTTAATGTGGCGAGACAGCGCGAAGACCTCTGTCTTGTACAGGTCACCCAGCAGGCCGAGGCCGCCGTTGGTGTCGCCATACAGCGTGCAGTAGCCGACCGAGATCTCCGACTTGTTGCCGGTGGTCAACAGCAGGTGGCCGAAGCTGTTCGAGTACTCCATCAGGATCGTGCCGCGCACGCGGGCCTGCAGGTTCTCCAGCGGCAGGCCTTCGAGCGGTCGGCCGAAGCTTTGCGCAAACTGCTTGCTGTAGCCGGCTACGAGGTCCGCAATCGGGTGCGTGGTCAGCTCGATGCCAAGGTTGCGGCACAGCGTGACCGAATCGTCCACTGAGCCGGCGGACGAGAAGCTCGAAGGCATCGTCACCGCCATCACGTTCTGCGGCCCGAGCGCCTGCACAGCGAGTGCCAGCGTCAGCGCACTGTCGATGCCGCCCGACGAACCGACGACCGCCTGTTGGAAGCCGCAGCGCCGTGCATAGTCCTTCAAGCCGAGGATGATCTGCGCTTGGTAGAAGGCCATGGTCGGCAGGCCATCGCGCGACACCGGTAGCGGCGCGTCGCCGTGGCGCGTCAGGAAGTGGCCGTTGTCGAAGCGCAGCGTTCGCAGGTCTTCGACGAAGCGCTCGGCCTCGAACACCACGCCTTTGTCCGGCTCGACCGCGAACGACGCACCGTCGTAGACCAGCTGGTCATGCCCGCCGATCTGGTTGACGTAGAGGATGGGCAGGCCGTGGCGCTTGCTGGCGTCGCCGAACACCTGGTGCCGCTGTTCGCGCTTGCCGATGTTCGACGGGCTGGCGTTGATCGAGATCACCAGGTCGGGCGCTGCGTCACGCATGCGCTCGAACGGGTTCACGCGGTAGTCGGAGCCCTCGTCGTTCCAGCCGTCTTCGCAGATCAGCAGGCCGACCTGCGCTTCGCCGATGCGCAGCACCTTGGCCACGTCCGGCCCCGGCTCGAAGTGGCGGCGCTCGTCGAAGATGTTGTAGGTCGGCAGCAATTGCTTCGCATAGCGCAGCACCACTTCACCGGCGTGCAGCACGATCAGCGCGTTTTCCAGCCGCTTGCCCGGGCCTTCGCGGCGCAGCGGTGCGCCGACCACCCAGTGCAGCTGCGGCAACTGGCGCGACGCGCTGCGCAACTCGGCCAGGCCGGCCTCGATGCGGTCCCTGAAGGTCGGCTCGTCCAGCAGGTCGCCAGGGTAGTAGCCAGTCAGCGAGAGTTCGGGGAAGACGACCAGTGACGAGCCGTCGTCGCGCGCGCGGTGGGCGGCCGCGATCATCTTCTGCACGTTGCCGGCCACATCGCCGACGGTGAAGTTCAGTTGGGCCAGGGTCAGGGTGAGCATGGCGGTCTTTCAAGCGGTGATGTCGAACACCTGCCGCAGGTAGGCGAGGAAGGTCTGGTCGTCGCACAGCGTCTTGCCGGGGCTGTCCGACAGCTTGGCCACCGGCTGGCCGTTGCAGTGCGTCAGCTTCATCACGATGTTCAACGGTGTCAGGCCGACATCGTTGCTGAGGTTGGTGCCGATGCCGAAGCCCAGTTGCGTGCGGTCGGCGAAATGGCGGTACAGCGCCAGCGCACGGGGCACGTCGAGCCCGTCAGAGAACACCAGACGCTTGGTGTTCGCATCGATGCGCAGCTTGGCGTAGTGGGCCAGCGCTTTTTCGCCCCAGACGAACGGATCGCCCGAGTCGTGGCGCAGGCCGTCGAACAGCTTGGCGAAGTAGAGGTCGAAGTCGGCGAGGAACGCGTCCATGCCGACCACGTCTGTCAATGCAGTGCCGAGGTCACCACGGTACTCTTGCACCCAGTCTTCGAGTGCGGCTTTCTGGTGGTCGCGCAGCCGAACGCCCAGCGCCTGGTAGGTCTGCAGGTACTCGTGCGCCATCGTGCCGATTGGCACCAGACCGAGGTCACGTGCCAGCAGCACGTTCGACGTGCCTTTGAAGAACTGCGGCACTTCGCGCTTGAAGGTCTGTACCACCTCGCGCTGCCAGTCACCCGAGAAGCGCCGGCGCAGGCCGAAGTCGAAGAACTCGAACGGGTGGCGCCGCGGTGGCTCGCTGCCGAAGGCGCGCAACAGATCGACCTTCTCGGCCAACCGGCGGCGGCCTTCGCTGAGCGTGTCGGGTTGGGCCAGACGGCGGAAGTACAGCTCGTTGACGATCGCCAACACGTAGATCTCGAAGCCCATCACGTGGACTTGCGGCCCACTGGCGACGATGCTCAGGCGCTCACCGTCGGCCTTGGCCTCGATGAAGCTGCGCTGGAAGCGGAAGATGCGCAGGAAGTCGACGAAGTCGGGCTTGATGAAGCGCAGGCTGCCGATGTAGGCCAGCTCTGCCGGCGCGAAGCTCAGGCTGCACAGGTGGTCGAGTTCGCGCTCGACGTCGGTCAGCAACTCGGCCAGTGGGTAGGCCGGCGTGTTGCGGCAGACGAAGGTGTATTCGGCCTGCGTTTGCGGGTGCCGATGCAGCATCGTCTGCCACATCGTGAACTTGTAGAGGTCGGTGTCGAGCAGGCTTTGGATCACGGGGGCCATGGTGAGGGTCCGGTCGTTGTTCTCTTGATCAGGCGTCGTTGGGCTGGCTGAGCAGATTCAGCGCTTCTTCACAGCGCATCAGCCGAACGCCGCGGGCCTGCATGTCGGCCAGAAACTCGGCATGCTTCGCCTCGAAGCCGCCGACAGGGCTCATCGCATCGGTCAACAGCACCACCTTGTGCATGTTGCCGCTGGGCAGATGGGCCACGATGTGTTCGGTGGTCGCCTTCACGCAGTGGCTGCTGGCCTCGCCGCCGATCAGCAGCAGCTCGGCCTGGTCCAGCTGGCGGATCAGCGCTTCGTTCAGCTGCGTGTGCGGGTCTTCCTCGTCCGGCACTTCCGCCTGCATCGCGCTGTAGTGCTCGGTCCACGGGTTCTCGCCTTTGTTGACGGTCTGCACGATGTCCAGCTTCTCTTCTTCCCAGGTCGACAGGGCGGCCTTCAGGTCGGCGTGCACGTTGTGGCCCCAGGTGCCGATCTCGCAATGCACCGGCCAGACCATCAGCGTGTAGCGGCCTCGGGCGTCCAGTTCGTCCAGGTAGGCCAGTGCGCGGGGCAGGGCGGCCGGGTCACGCGGGCGGAAGGCGCCGGCACGCACCTGCGATGCGGTGATGCTGGTGAACGGGTGGACCGGCTGGCCTTCGCCGGTGTGCCAGAAGCCGGGGTGGGCAATGTCGATGCGGTGGTGCGAATCGAGCGTGATGCAGATCTCGTCGAGCGTGCTGCGAGCGCGGTCGACGAAGCTGGCCAGGCGCTGCATGTCGGCGTGGGCGCCGGCGACCGGTAGGGCGGGCGCTTGGGGCGATTGCGTGATCGGATCGATCGGACGGTAGGCCTCAGGCAGGTCGCAGAAGTCGTTTTGCGGGTCGATGATCAGCAGCTGGGTGCGGGTGCTCATGAAGGCTCCTTGGTTCGCAGTGAGGCCAGTGTAGTTCTGTTAGTACATTGTTGCAACTAACAAGTGGGCGGGTGTTGTGAACAAGTTTCCATTAGCATGGGCGCCTGCTAATTCCGAATCCGGCGTCTGTTTGTCTCCTGACTGTCCAAACACTCGTTGTTCACCATGACCGAGTTTCCCGCCATCATTTGCACCGTCGACATCGCCTTGCTGACACTGCTGGACGACGTCTTGCACGTGCTGCTGCTCAAGCGCGACCGCGAGCCGTTCAACGGTTCGCTGGCCTTGCCCGGCGGCTACCTGCACGCGCAGGAAGACCAGAGCGCCGAGGATGCCGCCGCGCGCGTGCTGCACGACAAGGCTGGCATTGTCAGCCCCTATCTGGAACAGCTGGCCACCTTCTCCGGCCCGGGCCGAGACCCGCGTGGCTGGAGCATCTCGATCGCGTACTACGCGCTGCTGCCAGCCGATGTACTGGCTGTCGATGGGGTCGAGCGCCAATTGCGCCCGGTCGCCAAGCTGCCGGCCTTGCCTTTCGACCACGGCCGCATCGTTGACGCCGCAGTGCAGCGCGTGCGCAGCAAGAGCCAGTACTCGTCGCTGCCGGTCTACCTGTGCGGGGAGGCCTTCACGTTGCCGCAACTGCAGTCGGTCTACGAGACGGTGCTCGGTGAGCCGGTCAACAAGGTGAGCTTTCGCCGCAAGATGGACGCGCTGGGCATGCTCGAAGCCATCCCGGGCGCTCAAACCAGTGGTGGCGCGCACCGCCCGGCGCAGCTCTACCGCCTGCGCCGCGAATTCCGCCACGCCTTGTCGCTGCTGGATCGGGGGTTCAATGTCTGACACCGCGACGCTCGAAGATCGCTTTGCCGGTTGTTTGTTGGGATTGGCCTGCGGCGATGCCGTGGGCACGACTGTCGAGTTCAGCCCGCGCGGCTCGTTCCCGCCGGTCTCCGGCATGGCGGGCGGCGGGCCGTTCGGCCTGCCGCCCGGTTACTGGACCGACGACACCTCGATGGCTTTGTGCCTGGCCGAGAGTCTCATCACGAAGGGGGGATTCGATGCGGCAGACCAGATGGCGCGCTACGCCAACTGGTGGAAGCGGGGGCACCTCAGCTCGACGGGCGTCTGCTTCGACATCGGCATGACGGTGCGGGCGGCGCTGAACCGCTACCTCGACGATGGCGAGCCGTATGCGGGATCGGCGCACCCGGAGTCGGCCGGCAATGGCTCGCTGATGCGCCTGGCGCCGGTGGTGCTGTTCTTTCATCCGGTCCTGGCCGACCAGCTTCCCTACGCTGAAGACAGCTCGCGCACGACGCACGCGGCGCCGGAAGCGGTTGCCTGCTGCCGCTTGCTGGCGACCTGGCTGGCCAGCGCGCTGGAGGGGCGGCCGAAGCACGAGGTGCTGGCGCCGCTCAAGGGCTCTTGGCCGACGAAGCGGGTGGCCAAATTGGCTGTAGGTGCGTGGAAGTCGAAGCGCGTCGACGAGATTCGGGGCTCGGGTTACGCGGTCGAGTCATTGGAAGCCGCCGCGTGGTGCTTCAACCAGACGGATTCATTCGAGGCGGCGGTACTGGCCGCGGCGAACCTCGGTGACGACGCGGACACCACCGCGGCGATCGTTGGCCAACTGGCCGGCGCGTTCTACGGGCGAGGCGGCATTCCGGCTGCGTGGCGCACGACGCTGCACCGTGGCGACGAGATCGAGCAGATGGCGTTGGCGCTTCGGCGCGGTTGACCTCAAGCCCGCAGCGCGGTCAGCACCTGCTCGATGCGCTCTTCGACGCTGCCGCGGACGATGAGGTAGCAGGCGCCCAGCCGTTGCAGCGCTTCGACAGTACGGGCCTGTTGCAGCGCGCGAAAGGCGTCGTCGCGGCGCGTGCCGTCTTGCACGAAGCCGAAGTCGCCATCGCACAGCACAGCGAGGTCATAAGGGCGTTCGGCCAAGCGTTGCAGTTTCTCGGGCGCCTCGCGATGGTCGAGCAGGCAGTACTGCAGTGTCGTCAGCGGCGAGGTGTCGCAGACCAGCCAGCCGTTGGCCATTTGCGCCGCGTCGATCTCGCGCTGTACCTGGACTTGAGCCACGTGGACCAGTTCGTCGATTGACAGGACGCCGCCGCCCAACTGCTCCCAGCGCTCGCGGCCGTATTCGGGCACCCAGGTCGTGTGCAGCCGTTCGGCCAGCGCTTGGGCCAGCGTCGTCTTGCCGGACGATTCACCGCCCAGCAGGCACAGGCGCGGCACCAAGTCGGCATAGACCTCCGGCGCGACCAGCGTGCGCCAAGCAGCGGGGTTGGCGCGCACGGCCGAACCGCTGACGGGGCGTTTCACGCGAGCCGCGTCGACGCTGACGTGAACGACCGGTGCATGGTCAGGATCCATCGCTTGGAACTGCGCGCTCAACGACGCGGCAAAGCCGTCGCCATAGGACTCGCTGGTGAACACCGCGTCGACCGTGGTGTCCAGCAGGTCGATCAGCAGGCTGCCGACGAAGTGGCGCTGCACTGCGTCGGGCGCATCGTTTGGCGGAAGATGACGAGGTTCGAAACCTCTCGAAGCGCACAGCTGCGCAAGCCGCGCATCGTCGAGCACCACCACCGTCACGCCCGGGCAACGCGCCTGCAGCCAGCGCTCGCTTGCAGCGGCGCCGCAGCGCTCGAACTCCGGCTGGCTGTAGCTCAGCACCAGCAACTCGTCACAGGCAGCGCGGGCTGTTTCGATCAGCAGTTCGTGGCCCAGGTGCAGCGGTGAGAATTTGCCAACCACCAGGCCGCGRCGAAAACGCGTGTTCACGCTGGCGCTGCCGCCGCTGACGGCGCCTCCACCTGCGACAACTGCCACCAATGCCGCCACGACACCAGCGCGTTGATCAGGTAGACCGCATACAGCCCGGACGTGAGGTACAGCTCGCGGCTCGCGTACAACGGCACCGCAACGATGTTGACCAGCACCCAGAACGGCCACGATTCGACACGCCGCTGCATCATCAACCATTGGCCGACGACGCTGAAGCTCAGCACGACCGAGTCGACGAAAGGCGCATAAGCATCAGTGAACCTGTGAAGCAGCGCGCCGTAGGCCAATGCGGCCACGCCGCCGATGGCCGCTGCCCACGCCACGCCACCGATCGGCGCGCGGGTCACGGCCGCCGGCGCGACATGGCGGCTGCCGTGCCAGCGCCACCAGCCCACGATGCTGCTGACGATGAAGAAGGCTTGAAGCGTCACATCGGCATACAGCTTGGCTTGCCCGAACAGGACGGCGAACAGCGCGTAGCCGATGATGCCGGTCCACCAGGTGTGGATGCTGTTGCGGCCGGCCAGCAAGATGGACAAGGTGACCACCACGTTGGCCGTTATTTCCAGCGGCGTCATCCGCTCCTCCACTTCCATGGCCTTTGAACCAGGGCAGTGTAAGAGGGGGCACGGAGTGGGCGGCCGCGCCGCCGGTCAGTACAGATCGAACCCCGCCTGCCGCAAGACCTCGGTGAACACCTGCTGCGCGTAGGCGGTGGGGGCGGCGGTGGCCACCTGCAGCTGCTCCTTGTACATCCACTGCAGCACGCAGAACATGCGGAAGTCGATTGGCGGGTGGCTGGGCGTGGCCTGCGGGTGCGCGGGGTCGAGCAGGCCCTGGTAGCGGTCCAGCATGTAATGCGCGATCAGGCCCAGGTGAATCGCGAACTTGGTGACGCCGACGATGCCGGGCACGGTGCGGCTCGGGCCATGGTCCTTCTGGTAGCCGCAGGCCAGGCTGGCGCCGATCACGTCAGCGTTCAGCTCGGTCAGCCAGGCGTCGTGCACGGCCTGCTGTTGCCACCCATCGAGCCCGCTCAGCTGATTGCGGAAGCGCTTGTCGCCCAGCAGCAGCTGGAAGTGCCCATCCAGCTGGTCCCGCACAAGGGGCTCGAACGGTGCGGGCTGACGCTGGCGGCGCGATTCGCTGACGACGATGTGGCCGAGTTCGTGACCCAGCACCCACGACAGCGCGCAGTGGAAGAGCCTGAACTGCACCATGTGGCGCGGCGCGTCGTCGCCGAAGTCCAGCTCCAGCACCTGCTGCTCGGCGACGAAGCCGTCGAGCAGGCGCCTGATGTCGCGCGCTACTTCGCGGTCCGGCCGGGGCGCCATCGCAGCGCCATCGTGCTTGCCTTGGTCGTCGACCAGCTGGATGCCAACGCCCGAGTTCAAGGCGCTGACCATCGAGGCGAGAAACTTCACCAGGTTGGTCGATACCAGCGCTTCGTAGGGTGGCGCAGCCGAGGCCATCGCGTTGATGCGCCAGTCGATGACCTGGTGCACACGCACCGCGCCGGGTCGCCCCAGCTCGGGCAGCGAGTGCGCCATCGTCGGCACCATGCCGGCGGCGATCTCGGCCACCAGCCCGTCCAGCACCTGCTGCGGCGTCTGCTTGCGCATGCCATGCAGGATTGCTTTCACGTGATCGGCCGGGTCGCCGTCGTCCGACGGCAGATCGAACAGGCCTTGGTCCTTCAGGCGCCTGATCAACTCGGCGTTGGTGGGCTTGTTGAACATCGAGTGGCCCTCCGTCTTGTCAAGGAAACGAAGGGCCGCTCCCGAGTTCCTTGATCCCCTCGGGGGCGGGCTCGGCTTGCCGAGTCCTGGGGCGCTCAATCTGGCTGGGTTACAGCGCCATGCGCCAATACACCAGGCCAGCCCTTTCCTGGCGTTGCAGCCGGGCCCGCTGGTCGGGTGGCGTGGCGGCCCGGATCAGGTAGAACAGGTCGCTGATCACCGGGCTGGTGTCAGCGAAATACGAATGGCTGAGGAAATCGGTCGACTGGCCGGTGGCGTCGATCGTGTCCACATGCGGCACCAGCATCAGCTCGTCGCCGCCACCGCCGGCCCGCGGGTAGCCGCCATGCATCCAGTCCGACGCGGCGAGTGCGCGGTCTTCCGAGTTCGCGTACAGCGTGCAGCGCTGCGCCTTGTGCGCAAACTCCTGCGCGAGCTGGCGGAAGGTGTCCGCATCGATGTCAGGTGCGGCCAGCACGAACTGGCTCAGGCGCGCGGCATCGGCCGGCATCGCATCGAGCTGCAACTCGCGGATGGCGGCGACCGCAGCGCGGTTGCCCATGCTGTGGGCGATCACGTGCACCTGCGCGGCGCCGGCATCCACCAGCAACTGGCGCAGCAGGTGACGCAGGCGCGGCACCGTCCATTCGACGTTGGCTTCATCGGCGGCGTACTGCGCGATCGCGCCGTGCGACGGCCAGCTGTACAGGATCGGCGCGCCGTGGAAGTTCAGATCGCGCACGATCTGCGCCGCGCGCCGCAGGCCCTGGTCGAACGACACGTTGTAGCCGTGGACGAGCACGAGCACATCGTGTTCGTTCGACGAGGCCACGCATTGCCGCACGCCGGCCCAGAACCCGGGCGGCGTCAGTTCGCCGGCGGCCAACACCGTGATGTGCTTGCGCGGGTCGGGCGAGGCCCAGAACTTCCACCACGATGGGGCGTCGAGCTCGCCGACGCGATGGCTTTGCGGGATCGCCACCTCGGCCATGCCAAGCAGCAATTGCCCATCGCCGCGGCGCGTTTCATAGGCTTGCACCGCGCCGCGCTGATGGCCGCGCGCGCGGTCGGTCGCATAGAACAGACGCACCGTCTGATAGGGATGCTGGCCGGTTGGCTCGTCTTGCAGGTGGTGCCGAGTGGTGTCGACCGACGCTGGAGCCGCGACGGCCCCTTGCTTCGCCGCATGCACCGCCTGGGCCAGCGCCCGCACATCCACCAGCGCGCGCAGCGCGGCCACATCGAACGCGCAGCCGAACTGACGGTAGAGACCGCGCTGCAGACCCAGCCATTGCGCGTCGGTGCTCAGCAACTCGCTCAGGCGGCTGCTGGCGCGGATGCTCGTCGGCGAGCGCTTCGACAGCTCGGCCAGCAAGCGCCGCAGCGTGGCATAGACGGTGGGAAAGCCAACCATTCAAACGCCTCCTGCACGACCCGAGGCAGGTCACTATGGCACTCGCTTGCGGGCGAGGAAAGCGGCGTTGTGGCCGGCATCCCACGTTTGAATGGGCCGTGCCACCAATCAGGTGACAGCGAAGATCAGGCGAAGACGGAAATTGATGCTCAGGCCGCCCCGGCGGCCCAGGCCAGGTGGCGCGCGATCGACGGTGCAACGGCGTCAAAGGCGGTGGCCGGTGCCATGTGGCCGTGACCCGTGAGCACTTCGAGCCGTGCGCCGGGGTTGGCGGCCGCCAGCGCCTGGGCGATTGCCATCGCCGCCGGCGTGGTGCGCTCGCCGGCAACGATGGTCAATGGCACTTCGAGCCGATGGTCTTCGAAGCGGAGCGTGTCGGCGGCCTGGCTGCGCACCTCCAGGTACATCTTCCAGCCCACCGCGCGGGTCATGAGCTTCAGCTTCTCTGGCATCGCGGCCCAGGCGCCTTCGCCGTTCCAGTGGTCGATGAAGCCTTGCAGCCAGTTGTCGTTGCCGCCGTGCTCGACATCCAGCGTCTTGTACGCAGGGTGGTTGAACAGCTGTTCGACCTGAGTCGCCACTTCCAGCGGCAGTTCGTGCTGGCGCTGTCGCAGCGCCCCGTACATCACCGGTTCGTACAGCCACAGCGACTTGACGGGCACTCGGCCGCTGAGTGCGAGCTTCAAGGCCACCATCGCGCCGTACGAATGGCCGCCCAGGTGCAGTTCTTCAATGCCTGGCGGCAACTGGCGCAGCACCGTGTCGACCTCGTCGTCGAGGCTGACGACCTCGCCGCGCGGCAACAGCGGCCCGGGCGGATAGCCGATGTTGCCTGGCGTGTGCAGCACCCAGCCCGGCGGCAATCGCTCGGCCAGCGCGCGCCACATGAAGGTGCCCATGCCGGTGGAGTGGAGGAACACGGCATGCCGGGTGCCGCCCGGTGCGGCGTGCGAAGTTGCTTGCATCATGCAAGTGAGGATAGCGGCGCTACTTGCAGCTTGCAAGTGCGAAACTAGAATCACCACCCAAGGATTCCCGCCCGCCCATGCGCCGCACGTCGTTCGCCTCGATGAGTTGCTCGGTTGCCCGCTCGCTCGAGCAGATCGGCGATTGGTGGACGCTGCTGGTGATCCGTGAAGCCTTCTACGGCACCCGCYGCTTCAAGGACTTCGAGGCCCACCTGGGCATCGCGCCCAACATCCTCAGTGGCCGGCTGTCCAAGCTGGTCGAGCACGGCATCTTCGTCATCACCGAGACCACGCCCGGCGGCAAGGCGCTGGAATACCGGTTGAGCGACAAGGGGCGCGACCTGTTCCCGATCATCGTGGCGATCGCCCAGTGGGGCGACAAGCACGCGAGCGGGCCGAAGGGGCCGCCGATCCGCATCGTCGAGCGGGCGACGCAGGAAGAGATTGCGCCGATCACGCTGCAGTCTGCACAAGGCCGGCCGTTGAGTCCGCGCGAGGTGACGGTCATCGAAGGCCCGGGTGCGACCAAGGCCGACAAGAAGCGCTTCGAGGAAGTCCGGCGCCAGCGCCTGGCACGGGCGGGCGAGGCGGCCCCAGAAGCCGACAAGCCAGCGCCCAGCCGCCGGCGCGCCCCGGTCAAGGCCGCCAAGCCGGCCGCCTGACAAGAAACGAAACACGAAGATACCGCGGCGAAAGGACGCGCGGGGCCCCGACCGGCACGATGGCGACACCTGAACTTCCCATTCGCCGTCAAAGGAGTCGACCATGCGAACCTGGATCAAGAACACCCTCATTGCTGCTTTGGGCGCAAGCGTGGCGCTGGGCGGCATGGCCTTCGCCAGCAACGTGCGCGGCGGCTGCGGCTGGCACGGCCACGGCGCGATGAGCGAAGCCGACGCGGCCAAGTTCCGCGAGAAGATCATCGACCGCGCCAGCAGCGAACTGTCGCTTGACGCGACCCAGCGCCAGAACCTGGTGGCCCTGGCCGACACGCTGCACGCCCAACGCCAGACGCTGATGCCCAGCGGCAGCAACCCGCGTGAACAGCTGCAGGCGCTGATCGCCGGCGAGCGCTTCGACGCCAGCCGTGCCCAGAGCCTGGTGCTGGAAAAGACCGAGGCGTTGCGCACCGCGAGCCCGGCGGTCATCGCCGCGGCGGCCACGTTCTACGACAGCCTGAAGCCCGAGCAGCAGCAGAAGCTGCGCGACTTCATGGCCCGCGGCGGCCACCACGGCTGGAGAGGCTGAGATGTGGCCGCACCGACCGATCGGCCGTGCGCTGATCACGCTGGCGATTGCGCTGGTCGGTGGCCTGGCGCTGCTGCTGGACGCGGCAGCGCCACCCGCCGACGGCGGCCTCGTCGCCTGGCACGCGGTGAGCATGCTGGTGCTGGCCGCGCTGGCCTTGTGGGCGCTGTGGGCGCCGCAAATGCCGCGGTCGGTGGGGCAGGTCATCACTGGCGTGCTCGGCCTGCTGTTGCTGGGTGGCCTGGCAGTGGCGGCGCGGCGCTTGCCGATGCGCGACGTGGCGGCGATCTGGACGGCCATCGGCAGTGTGCTGGCGCTGGCCGGAACGCTGTTCTTTGTCGGCACGCGCTGGGCGCGACGCGAAATTCGCTGGTGAACTAGACGCGGTGGGTGGCGGGTGACCGCTGCCCACCGGAGGGAACGCAGGGCCTACAGGCCGTGCGACGATAACGACATGCCCCGCATCCTGCTGATCGACGACGRCGAGCACCTGGCTCCGCCGCTCGCCACCTACCTGAAACGCTTCGACTTCGAGCTCGCCTGGGCGGGCCGGCCCAGCCTGGGGCTGGCGCGCCTGCGCGAAGAGCGCTTCGACGCCGCCATCCTCGACGTGATGCTGCCCGAGATGGACGGTTTCGAGCTGCTGCGCACGATCCGCCAGAGCAACGGGCCGATGGCCGATCTGCCGCTGATCATGCTCACCGCCCGCGGCGAGTTGCCCGACAAGGTGGTGGGGCTGGAGCTGGGYGCCGACGACTACCTGCCCAAGCCCTTCGAGCCGCGYGAGCTGGYCGCGCGCCTGCACACGGTGCTGCGCCGCCACCGCGTGACGGCGGCCACTGCGCCGAC
>NZ_JBFUGE010000144.1:0-12835 GCF_056403075.1 Ideonella sp. P3_A4
GCCCTTCTATCGCATCCGCAACGAAGGCTTCGATCCCGATGCGTTCGAGCAAGCGTGGCAGCGCACCGTGGCCTGCCACCAGGCCTTGCGCACTGGCTTCATGTGGGAGGGCTTGCCCCAACCATTGCAGGTGGTCGTCAAGCAAGCCAAGGCAGAAGTGAACCGGCTGGACCTGCGCCACCTGCCCTATGCCGAGCAGCAGGTCCGTCTGCAGGTCTTCCTGGAGGACGACTTCCAGCGTGGCATCGCCGGGCAGCCGGCGCCGCACTTGCGGGTGGGGCTGGTCCGCATGGATGAAGACGACTACGTGTTCGTCTACACCATCAACCACATGCTGCAGGACGGCTGGTCGATGTCGATGTTCCTGCGCGACGCGTTGATGCAGTACGCAGCGTTGCGCGAGGGACGGGACGCCGAGCTGCAGACCCGGCGCCCCTACGGCGATGTGCTGACCTGGTCCTGGCAGCAGGATCGCAGCGACGCCCACGCGTTCTGGCGGCGAATGCTGGCCGGCTTCACGAAGCCGAACCCGCTCGTCACCTACGACGTGCCGCTGGCGCCGGAGAACGAGGTGCTGGGCAAGGACTTGTTCCTCTCCGCGCAGCTGTCGGCAGGGCTGTACGAGCTGTGCAAGCAATACCAGGTCACCTTCTCGAACTTCATCGCTGGCATCTGGTCGATGGTGTTGTCGGCCGAAAGCGGCGACGACGACGTGCTGTTCGGCCTCGTGGTGTCGGGGCGCCCGGCGCACATGGAGGGCATCGAATACACGGTGGGCAACATGATCAACCTGTTGCCGCTGCGGTTGCGCCTGCGACCCGAGGAGAGCTTTCTCTCGTGGATGAAGGAACTGCAGCCGGTGATGTGGGAGCTGAAGAACTACGAGTACGCCGAGCCGCTCACGATCTGGGAAGAGAGCGAGCTGAGCATGGACGCGCTGCCCTTCCAGAGCTACATCACCTACCAGAGCCAGCCGCTCGACGAGTACGCGCTCGCCACGGGGAAGGACTGGGCCATGGGTGCCATGAAGGTCGCACGCACCGGCATTCCGCTCAAGCTCGAAGTGCTGCCGATTGCCCAGATCGGCCTGCGCCTGCAGTACTACAAGGACTGCTTCGACGAGCAGGCGATCCCGCGCATGTCCGACAGCCTCGGCTTCCTGTTGCAGCAGATCCATGACGATCCGCGCAAGACGCTGGGAGATCTGAAGGCGCTGATGCGGCAGCGACAGACCCAGGCCGAAGGGGCGAAATGAGCGAGGCGCGAACCAGCTTCCCCGGCATGCAGGCACCGCCGGGGCCGCAGGCGCGGCCCTCGCGTGGGCCGGACTTCTACCATGTCGACGACCTGCTCACCGAGGAGGAGCGGGCGGTCAGAGACCGGGTCCGCGCCTTCTGCGACCGGGTGGTCATCCCGGCCGCCGCCGGCTACTGGGAGCGGGCCGAGATGCCGATGGATTTGCTGCGGCAACTCGGTGGCCTGGGCATTGCCGGTGGAATGACCACGGGTCACGGTTGCGCTGGCCTCAGTGCCACTGCGGCCGGCCTGGCGACGGCCGAGCTGACCCGGGGTGACGGCAGCCTGAGCACGATCTTCGGCGTGCACTCCGGGCTGGCGATGGCGACCATCGGCATGTTCGGCTCGGATGAGCAGCAGGCGCGCTGGCTGCCGGCGATGGCCCGCTTGGACACGATCGGCGCGTTCGGCCTGACCGAGCCGGAGCACGGCTCTGACATCGTGCTGCTCGAAACCATTGCGCAGCGCGATGGCGACAGCTGGGTCCTCAACGGCGCCAAGCGGTGGATCGGCAACGCCTCGGTCGCCGACGTGCTCATCGTCTGGGCGCGGCAAGGCGCCCAGTTGGGCGCGTTCGTGGTCGAGAAGGGCGCTCACGGGCTGCGGACTGATGTGATCACTGGCAAGGTGTCGCAGCGGGCGGTGTGGCAGGCCGATGTCGTGCTCGACAACGTCCGCGTGCCGCTGGGCCATCGGCTGGCGCATGCCAACGACTTCAACGACCTCACGCGCATCCTGACCCGCTCGCGTTGCTGGGTGGCGTGGATCGCGCTGGGCCACGCGATGGCCTGCTACGAGCACGCGCTRGCCTATGCGACGAAGCGGGTGCAGTTCCGCAAGCCGATTGCCCACTTCCAGCTGGTACAGCAGAAGCTGGCCCGGATGCTGGCCGAGGTGACGAGCCTGCAGTTGCTTTGCCTGCGCGTGAGCCAACTGATGACGTCGCCCCGCGTGACGCCCGGCATGGCCTCGCTGGCCAAGATGCAGGCCTGCCTGAAGGCGCGCCAGGTGGTCGCCGACGCGCGCGACCTGCTGGGTGGCAACGGCATCCTGCTCGAGCACCACGTTGCCAAGCACCAGGCCGACATGGAGGGCATCTTCACCCTCGAAGGGACCGACCACACGCAGTCCCTGATCGTCGCCAAGGAGATCACTGGCGTCTCGGCCTTCCTGTAGCCGGCGCATCGACCACGCCACCTGCGAACAGACCATGAACCAATCACCAAGCACATCACCGCAGCCCTGGACGCTCCTGGCGTTCTCGGCTGATACAACCGAGCAGCTGGACCAGCTCACCACCCAGCTGCACAGTTACCTGGAGCAGCATCCCGAACACGCCCTGGCCGAGGTCGCGCGCGCGCTGCCAGGGTTGACCAACGCAGGCGCGGTAGGCCGCGCCGTCGTGTGCGCCGATCGGATTGCGGCGCTCGACGCGCTGGCTGAGCCCGGGCGCACGGTCACAGGCCCCATGCGCGCTGGAAAGCCCAGCGTCGCCTTCGTCTTCCCGGGGCTGGGCGAGCAGTACTTCGGCATGGCCAGTGGGCTGTACCGGAGAGAGCCGGTGTTTCGCAACTGGGTCGACACCTGTGCGGAGCTGGCCGCGCCCTGGCTCGAAGCGGATCTGCGCGACGTGCTCGGGTTGAACGTGCAGCAGGAGCAGAAGGCGACACCCAAGCCCAAGCTGGACCTGCGCAGCATGCTGAGGCGGGGGGCTGCTGACGAAGACCTGTCACCACTGCACCGCACCGACCTCGCACAACCCGCGACCTTTGTCATCGAATACGCACTGGCGCAGCTCTGGCAATCGTGGGGTATCACCCCGAATGCGATGCTGGGCTACAGCATCGGCGAGTACGTCGCGGCTTGCCTGGCCGATGTCCTCTCACTGCCCGACGCCTTGCGCCTGGTGGTGCGGCGCGCACGCCTCATCCAGGGCTTGCCGGCCGGCGCGATGCTGGCCGTCCCGCGCCCCGAAAGCGCGGTGGCACCGCTTTTGGGTGACGAGCTCTCGCTGGCTGCCGTGAATGGCGAAGACCTGTGCGTGGTGGCCGGCCCGCTCGCGGCGATCGACGCCTTGGAGGCGAGTCTGATCGTCGTGCAGGAGCCGGTGGTCCGGATCCCGACGACCCACGCGTTCCATTCGAAGATGATGGTGCCCATCGTTCCGGCCTTCGAAGAAGCGCTGGCGGGCATCACCCTTCGGTCCCCGCGCATTCCGTACCTGTCGAACGTGTCGGGCACCTGGATCACCGACGCGCAGGCCACCGACCCCGCCTACTGGGTGGCCCATCTCTGCCAGCCGGTGCGCTGCGCGCAGGGGCTGCGTGAACTGTGGCGAAATCCTGAGCGCGTGTTCCTCGAAGTGGGGCCGGGGCGAGCGCTCGGGACGCTGGCTGCACACAACGCCCCGCCGGGGCGCGAGCTGGTGGCACTGACCTCTTTGCGCGCCTCCTACGAAACGATCTCCGACAAGGCTCTGCTGCTCAACACCGTGGGGCGCCTGTGGCTGCTCGGGGCGCCGCTGCAATGGGACCGTGTTCTCGGTCAAAGCCATGACGCGGCCGGCGCGCAGGCGCTGCGTGAACACCTTTCGCCAGCCTTCAACGAAGCAGGAACGGCCGCTCCCCAGCCTGCGACACCAAAGCCACTGCAGGCTGAGGCGGGCAGCGGCAGACAGGCGCGGCCGCAGCTGTTCACGGCCTATGCGGCGCCGCGCAACGCGCTGGAGCAAGAGCTCGCCGCGCTGTGGCAGCGCGTGCTGAAGATCGACGCGATCGGTGTGCACGACAACTTCTTCGAGCTGGGTGGTCACTCGCTGCTGGCGATCTTTGTCCTCAACCAGCTGGAGGGCGCGCACGGCAAGCTGGCCTTGCAGCTGTTCTTCGATCACCCGACGGTGGCACGCTTTGCCGAAGCGCTCGCAGGGCTCGGCACGCAGTTCGAGGCGGCTTCGGCGCCGTCCAGCTCGGCACCGAGTCACGTGCCCTATGTGCTGCCCAACGGCCTGCAGATCACCCATCAAAACAAGGCCGAGACCGACCATTTCTACCAGGACATCTTCGAACACCGCACCTACGTGCGCCACCTCGACCACTGGCCGGCAAGCGCTTGTGTGTTCGACGTCGGCGGCAACATCGGGCTGTTCTCGCTGTTCGTCCACACGCTCGATCCGCGGGCACGCATCTACACCTTCGAGCCTTCGGCGCCGACCTTCGCGATCCTGAAGCGCAACGTCGAGCAACTGGGCGTGAACGCCAAGCTCTTCGAGTTCGGGCTGTCCGATGCCGAGCGCACGGTCGACTTCACCTTCTATCCGCTGTCGTCCGGCATGTCCTCGGTCTATGGCGATCGCGACGAAGAAGAAGCGGTGCTGCGCGGCATCCTGCAGAACCAGCAGGCCAGCGATGCGGCCGGGATGGAGGCCGTCATGGCCTATTCCGACGAGCTGCTCGAGCAGCGCCTGAAGAGTCAGACGCTGAGCTGCCAGCTGCGCACCTTGTCCAGCGTCATCCGCGAAGAGCGGGTCGAACGCATCGACCTGCTGAAGATCGATGTGCAGAAGAGCGAGCTCGATGTCCTGATGGGCATCGAGGCCGACGACTGGAAAAAGATCCGCGCGATCGCTATCGAGGTCCACGACCTCGATGGGCGGGTGGCGGTGGTCGAGCGCCTGCTCCGCCTGCACGGCTACGAGGTTGAGTCGGAGCAGGACGAGCTCTACCGCGGCACGGGGATCTACCTCATTTACGCCAAGCGCAGCGCGGACGACGCCGACGCTTGCGATTCATCCAACAGCCACAGCGCCCAGGCACAGGAGTTGAGCATATGAAAACAGTGGGCGTCATCGGCGCCGGTGTCATGGGCACCGGTCTCGCGCAAGACCTGGCGCAGACCGGCCACCACGTCATCCTGATCGATCTGGACGATCAGACCCTGGCGCGTGCCAGGCAAACCGTGCRCAGCAACCTGCGGCTCGCGCAGATGTTGAACCGAGGCCAGCGCGGCGCGAGCGTCGACGAGATCCTTTCCCGCATCTCCTTCACCACGGCCTACGAAGGCCTGCGCGAGGCAGAGTTCGTGATCGAAAACGTCACCGAGCGATGGGAGGTCAAGCGCCCCATCTACGAGAAGCTCGACGCCGTCTGCCCGCCGGGCTGTGTCTTCGCTGCCAACACCTCGGCGATCTCGATCACCCGCATCGCATCGGCCACCCGGCGGCCCGATCGTGTGCTTGGCATGCACTTCATGAACCCGGTGCCGATGAAGAAGATGGTCGAAGTCATTCGCGGTCATCACACCTCGGATGACACCATCGCCATCGCGAAGGCGCTGCTCGCCGGCATGAACAAGGACTGCGTGGTCGTGGCCGACAGCCCGGGCTTCGTCTCGAACCGGGTGCTGATGCTGACCGTCAACGAGGCCGTCTTCCTGGTCCAGGACGGCGTCGCGGCCGCCGCCGATGTCGACAAGCTGTTTCGCGAGTGCTTCGGCCACAAGATGGGGCCGCTCGAGACCGCGGACCTCATCGGCCTGGACACCATCCTGCTGTCGCTCGAGGTGCTGCAAGACAGCTTTGGCGACCCGAAGTTCAGGCCCTCGCCGCTGCTGAAGAAGATGGTCGATGCCGGCCTGTGGGGGCGCAAGTCCGGCCAGGGCTTTTACGACTACCCCTCCGATCTCGACACCGAAGCGGCATAGCCCATACCCCACGCCCCCTTCCATGCAATGACCAGCGAGAACCCGCCATGCTGCCCCTAGACGAAGTCAAGACCCGGACGCGCGCTTTCATGTCTCGGCATTTCAAAGGCCGGAACGTGGAGGACCACGACGACATCTTTGCCCTCGGGTTCGTCAACTCACTGTTCGCCATCCAGCTCGTGAAGTTCGTCGAGAAGGAGTTCGACATCACCGTCGAGAACGAGGACCTCGACATCGGCAACTTCCACAGCATCGACGCGGTTGCCGGTTTCGTTCACGCGAAGACCGCGACCACGCAAAGGGAAGCCGGATGCATCTCGAGCTGACGGACGTCCAGTCCGCTTTGCGCCACGGCGCCGAGGCCTTCGTGCGAGAGCACGTGCGGGGCGCCGCCGATCGCTGGGACGAGGAGCAGGCGGTCCCGCGCGACGTCATCGAGCGCCTGGCCGCGGCCCGCTATCTGGGCGCCTTGGCACCTCGGCAGGCGGGCGGTGCGGCCTTGGACATGTTGTCCTTCGGGCTCCTCAACGAAGAGTTCGGCCGCGGATGCTCGTCGCTGCGCAGCCTGATCACGGTGCACAGCATGGTGATCCACGCCGTTCTCCGTTGGGCATCCCGCGCGCTGCGGGAGCGCTGGCTCGAGCCGCTGGCCACCGGGGCCACCCTGGGCGCTTTTGCGCTCAGCGAGCCGGGCGCCGGCAGTGATGCCAATGCCATCCAGACGACAGCACGGGCGCGTGGCGCCGCCTACGTCATCGACGGCTGCAAGAAGTGGACGACCTTCGGACAGATCGCGGATCTGTTCTGCGTCTTCGCCCGCACCGAGTCCGGCCCGGCGACGTTCCTGGTTCCGCGATCGACGCCCGGCCTCACCTTCGCCCCCATCACTGGCATGTTAGGCACCCGGGCTTCAATGCTGGCCGAGTTGCAGTTCCAGGCCTGCGAGGTCCCCAAGGAAGCGCTGGTGGGCGGCCTCGGCTTCGGCCTCGCCGGCGTGGCCATGTCGGCGCTCGAGATCGGCCGCTACAGCGTCGCCACCGGATGCGTGGGCCTGGCGCAGGCTTGCCTGGACGAGAGCCTGGCGCACGCGGCCACCCGGCAGCAGGGTGGGGCAGCGCTGCGCGAGCACCAGCTCATCGCTCGCATGCTCTCGCGCATGGAGACGAACGTCAGCGCCGCGCGCCTGCTCTGCTGGCAAGCCGGCGATGACCACGACCAAGAGCGCCCCGCGGCCACGCTGGCCACCTTGAAGGCCAAGTACTTCGCCTCGACCACGGCCACGGAGGCGGCGGAGCACGCGGTCCAGATCCACGGCGCCCTGGGCTGCTCGCGCGAGCGCCCGGTGGCCCGCTACTTTCGCGACGCGAAGATCATGGAAATCATCGAAGGCAGTACACAGATTCAAGAGACCCTCATTGCGCAGCAGCTGTACGAGGCGCGTGAGGTCGACCAATGAGTGCGCTCCCGAAGCTGAATGCTGAAGCAGAACCGGCCATCAAGTGCGTGGTCTGGGACCTGGACAACACCGTCTGGGACGGCGTGCTGCTCGAATCGGGCAACGTCCAGCTGCGCCCGCAGGTGCGCGAGGTGATGCAGGCGCTCGACCGGCGCGGCATCCTGCAATCCATCRCCAGCCGCAACGACGAGCCGCTGGCCCGCGCCAAGCTCGAGCAGTTCGACCTGCTCGACTACTTCCTGTCCCCCCAGATCAACTGGGGTCCCAAGAGTGCGTCGGTGCAGGCCATCGCGCAGCGCCTGAACTTGTCGCTCGACACCTTCGCGTTCGTCGACGACCAGCCATTCGAGCGCGACGAAGTCGCCCACGTGCATCCGCAGGTCTTGTGTGTGGATGCCGCTGATCTTGCGCTGATCCCGGAGCTGCCGCGCTTTCAAGCCCGTTTCGTCACGGACGACGCCCGCTTGCGACGGCGCATGTACCAGAGCGACTTCCAGCGCAACGAGGCCGAGCAGGAGTTCGCCGGCACGCCGGACGAGTTCCTGGCCACGCTCGACATGCGCTTCACCATCGCCGCGGCGACCGAGGCCGATCTGGAGCGCGCAGAGGAGCTGACCGTCCGCACGCACCAACTCAACACCACCGGCTACACCTACAGCCACGACGAGCTGAAAGGC
Organism: Ideonella sp. P3_A4; assembly: GCF_056403075.1. Classification (NCBI taxonomy): domain Bacteria; kingdom Pseudomonadati; phylum Pseudomonadota; class Betaproteobacteria; order Burkholderiales; family Sphaerotilaceae; genus Ideonella; species Ideonella sp. P3_A4. The sequence continues at coordinate 8,128 of NZ_JBFUGE010000144.1, forward strand.
TTCATCGATTCGCCCCGGCACAGCCTGCTCATCTGCTCGCTGGAAGACCGCTACGGCAGCTACGGAAAGATCGGCCTGGCGCTCGTCGAGCGTGACCCGGGAGCCTGGACCTTGAAGCTGTTGCTGATGTCTTGCCGGGTGATGGCCCGCGGGGTCGGCACCATCTTGCTCAACCACATCATGCGCAGCGCCAAGGCTGCCGGCGCGGTGCTGCGCGCCGACTTCGTCTCCAACGACCGCAACCGCATGATGTACGTGACCTACAAGTTCGCCGGCTTCAAGGAGGTGGGCGCCGATGGGCACGTGGTCAAGCTGGAGAACGAGCTGGCCCACGTCCAGGACTTTCCCGCGCACACCCGCGTGGTCGTCGTTGGAGCTTGAAGCGGTGGGTGCGACCGAGTCTTTCCTTCAAGCCAGCGAGGTCGCAGGTTGGGACCCTATGTGGCGGACTGGCCCGGACCGCTTGGAGCTCTCCGGCGGTGTCGACGTCTGGCGTGGCAGCTTGGCACGCGACGCGGCCGAACTCACTGCGCTCGCCGGTTTGCTCGATCCGGCCGAGCGCGAGCGTGCCGCGCGGTTCGTGTTTCCGGTGCACAGTGTGCGCTTCACCGCGGGCCGCGGGCTCTTGCGCCGGGTCCTGTCGCGCTACCTCGGCTGTTCGCCGGAATCGCTGATCTTCGAGTACGGCAGCCAAGGCAAACCGGCCCTTGGCTCCACGGTCGCGACGGAGGCGCCACCACTGTCCTTCAATCTGTCGCACTGCGACGATCTGTTGGTCATCGCGGTGACCCGCGGGCGGCAGGTGGGCGTCGACGTCGAACGTGAGCGAGAAGACGGGCTGGACACCGCCGGGATCGCCGAGCGATTCTTCTCACCGTTCGAGCGCCGCGCCCTCGATCAGCTGGCTCCCGCGGATCGGCGTCGAGGCTTCTTCAGCTGCTGGACGCGCAAGGAGGCGTTCATCAAGGCGCTCGGGCAGGGGCTCTCGATCCCGCTTGATGCCTTCGATGTCAGCGTAGATCCGGACGGGCCGGTGCGCCTGCTCAGCCACCGGCTGCCCGATGAGCCCGCGGCGTCGTCGTGGAGCATGCATGCACTGCCGGCCGCACCGGGCTTCTCCGCGACGCTCGCAGTGGTCCCCGGCCTGTCGCCGCGGGATGCGTTGCGGCTGTGGCAGTGCTGAACGAATGACTCGAACGACAGCTACCGGTTTGATGGCACTCCCGTACCGCTTGCAAAGACACCACTCACCATGACGAAACCCGACCTCTTTTCGAATTCCCTGTCGCTGGTGTGCTTTCCGCACGCCGGAGGCGGCATGGGGCGCTATCGCTCCTGGCGACCGTTGCTGCCCGAAGGTGTTCGCCTGGTGCTGCCAGAGCTGCCGGGGCGCGAGGGACGCATCGCGAGCGAGCCGCTTCCCAGCGTCGAGGCGATCGTCGACGACGTGCTGGCGCAGCTGGACCTGGACCAGATGCCGCGGGTGGCGTTGGTGGGGCTGAGCTTCGGCGCCCTGGTGGCCTACGAAATGGCGGCCCGGCTGGAAGCCATCGGTCGGCCCGCTGAAGCACTGTTCGTCGCCGCGCAGCGCGCGCCGACCACGCCAGGGCCGACCGCCAACTGGCACCGCATGGACGATGCAGCGCTGATATCCAAGTTGATGGCGCTCGAAGGCATGGACACCCGTGCCGCCAGCGACGAGCAATTCCTCCAGCTGTTCCTCCCAGTCATCCGCAACGACCTGCGCGCCAGCGAAACCTACCGCCGTCCCGCCGGGCGGGCGCCGCTGCAATGTCCGATCTGCCTCTACCTCGGCAGCCGCGACGTGGCGGTCTCGGCGGACGACGCCCAGGCCTGGCAGGACGAATCCGAGACCCGGCTGCGGCGGCGCACCCTGCAGGCTGGTCACTTCTTGTTCGGCCCGGACGGCGCCGACCTCTGGTTCGGAGCGATGAAACCGGACATCGAACGGCACGCCGGCGCCATGGCTGCCCTGTAGCGCGCACCCGGTCGGGACAAAGCGCCCCCCCCCGGGCCGCTGGTGAGGGATTTTTCTTGAAGGCCGTGGCGGGCGATCGGTTCATACTGAGGGCTCCACTTCCTTGGAGCAGCGATGAGCAGTTATCTCATCGTCAAGATCCGCACCGCGGCGGATGGCAAGGTCACTGAGGCCGTGATGCGGCAGATGGAGTTGTCGCCGAACGGCGGCCACATGCTGGGCCTGATGGACGAGCAGCACTGGGGCAGTGCCGGCATCGAGAACCTGATCGTCTGCGGTCACTCGGTCTACGTCGGTGTGCAGGGGCCGAAGGGCGAGTGGGCCTACGGCGACGAGGTGAAGCGCGTCGGCCCGCAGCATGAGCTGCAAAGCGTCGACGACGAAGGCCTGCGAACCTACTCGTTGAACCACCTGCCGCAGATGAGCTGACGCGCACACCGGGCCGGTCATCCGGCGAAGCTGCAGGCCAACCCTTCTCAGCGCCGGGCTGTCGCGTTCTGCGCGACGCGATGAAGCCATCCGGGAAGACTCGACGGTTTCCAACCCCTTGGAGACCTGTCGTGACCCGTCCCGCCATCTTCCTTCTCTCTGCCTTCGCCGGCATGCTGCCGCTGGCCGGCGCCCAGGCTGCGCCTGACAACCTGGCCGCCGCCGGCGTCGCACCTTCCCAGGTTCAGGTCATGGGCCGTGCGCAGACCCTCAGCAGTGCCGAGTTCGCGGCGGTGCGCGGCGAATACCGCTTGGCCGATGGTGGGGTGCTGGTGGTCGAGGGGCCGCGCCATCGGCCGATGGTGGCGCTGAACGACCAGGCACCCGTCCGGCTGGTTGCGCTGGCGCCGAACCAGTTCGCCAGTGCCGACGGCGCAATGCGGCTGCAATTCAATGCGCACAGCAACGGCAACGTCGACGCCGTAACCATCACGCTCCAAACCGGCACTCACTGAGCGTCCGTCGCAGATCGCGGTGCAGGGCGGACGAAGGTGGCAGTGCGGGCGAGAGTCCGCCGCGGCCGCCTCCATCGCCGTCCTGACATGCCCACCGCGACACGAGGAGGCCCGATGAACTTGCGCCCATGCCTGATTCCACTGCTGTTGACCCTGGCCCTGGCGTCCTCGGTGACGCATGCCGCTGGYGGGGGCGGTGGGGGAGGAGGTGGCAGCGGCCGCAGCAGCGGTAGCAGCGACCCCGACTACAACAACGCCGTCAGCGCGATCAAGGCGAAGAATTTCGAGCAGGCGATCCCGCYGCTGCTGCGTTATGTCGCTCGCTCTCCTGACGATGCGAATGGTGAAAACTGGCTGGCCTACGCCTACCGCAAGTCGGGCCAGCTGGACCCGGCGTTCGAGCATTACGCGAAGGCCTTGAAGATCGACCCCAACCACCTCGGCGCGCACGAGTACGTGGGCGAGGCCTACCTCATGGCCGGCAACCTGGCCAAGGCCGAAGAGCACCTGAAGATCCTCGACAAGCTCTGCTTCCTGCCTTGCGAGGAATACAGCGATCTGAAAACCGCCGTGGCCGCCTACCGCGCCAACCAGGGGCTGACGGCGGCCAAGCCTTGAATCAAGCCGCGGGGTGCGGCCCATCGCTGGTTTACCGTTCTTTACGAGCGCGGCAAACGCTTCTGACACGGCCCGTCGACCATGCCTCTCACTGTCATGAGAGATGCTTGGAAGGAGCCGCGATGAAAAGACTTTCCCTGCCGACGGCCTGGCGCTATGTGGCCGCCGGCCTGGCGCTGTCGGCCGCTGCCGCGTTCGGCATCGTCAACCTCGCCTCAGCCCATGGCCGCCCCGACGCGCCGCCGCCGGCCGGCATGCACCGTGGCCCGGGCTTCGGCATGCCGGGCATGGGCTTGCCGCTGGTCGGCCCGATGATGGACCGCATGCTCGACGAGTTGCAGGCCACGCCGGCCCAGCGCGAGCAGTTGCACCAGATCGCCCAGTCGGCCCAGGCCGACCTGAAGGCGCCGGGCGAGGCGGCTCAAGCTGACCACGCCCGGCTGGTCGAGCTGTTCAGCCAACCGACGCTGGACCCTGCCGCGATCGAAGCGCTGCGCAAGCAGATGCTGGCCCGGCACGACCAGGTCACGAAACGAATGAACGTGGCGATGCTGGACGCGGCCCAGGTGCTGACGGCCGAGCAGCGCCAGCAACTCGCCGCACGAATCAAGCAGCATGCCGAGCACCGTGCCGACCGCATGGGCGCTGGCGCACCTGCCGATGCCCCCCCGCAGTGATCACGAAAGCCCTGCCATGACGTATGCTTTGACGACAGTGCGTGCACCGCGCGCCGCGCGTGAAGGAGCCCCCGGCGCCTTCTCCGCCCCTGACATGAGCCCCGCCAAGCTGTTGCTGATCGATGACGACTCTCGCCTGACCTCGATGGTGGGCGAGTACCTGCGTGGGCACGGCTTCGATGTCGACACCGCCGGCTCACTGGCCGCCGGCCGCGAGCGCCTGCGCAGCGGGCTGTACGACGCGTTGGTGCTGGACCTGATGCTGCCCGACGGCGACGGCCTGGAAATGACCCGCGAGTTGCGAGGCGACGCCCGCACCCGCCGGCTGCCGCTGCTGATGCTCACCGCCCGCGGCGAGCCGATGGACCGCATCATCGGCCTGGAGATCGGTGCCGACGATTACCTGCCCAAACCTTTCGAGCCGCGCGAGCTGCTGGCCCGCATCAAGGCCTTGCTGCGCCGTGCGGCGC
>NZ_JBFUGE010000145.1:0-12797 GCF_056403075.1 Ideonella sp. P3_A4
TAGTAGGGGATCGCATGCACCAGGTCACGCAGCGTGACGCCGGGCTGCATCGTGCCCTTGAAGCGCACCAGCACCGACTCGGGCATGTCCAGCGGCATCACGCCGGTGGCGGCGCCGAAGGCGACCAGGCCGGAGCCGGCCGGGAACGAGATGCCGATCGGGAAGCGGGTGTGCGAGTCGCCGCCGGTACCCACAGTGTCGGGCAGCAGCAGGCGGTTCAGCCAGCTGTGGATGATGCCGTCGCCCGGGCGCAGCGAGACGCCGCCGCGGTTGCTKATGAAGGTCGGCAGCTCGCGGTGCGTCTTCACGTCGACCGGCTTCGGGTAGGCCGCGGTGTGGCAGAAGCTCTGCATCACCAGGTCGGCGCTGAAGCCCAGGCAGGCCAGGTCTTTCAGCTCGTCGCGGGTCATCGGGCCGGTGGTGTCTTGCGAGCCCACGGTCGTCATCTTCGGCTCGCAGTAGGTGCCCGGGCGGATGCCCTTTTGCTGGCCGTTCTCGACGGCCAAGCCACAGGCGCGGCCGACCATCTTCTGCGCCAGCGTGTAGCCCTTGCCGGTATCGACCGGCGGCTTCGGCAGGCGGAAGATGGTCGACGCGGGCAGGCCGAGGAACTCGCGTGCCTTGGTCGTCAGCGAGCGGCCGATGATCAGGTTGATGCGGCCGCCGGCGCGCACCTCGTCGAACAGCACGTCGCTCTTGAGCTTGAACTCGGCGACGGTCTCGCCGTTCTTCACGATCTTGCCTTCGTACGGCAGGATGTCGATCACGTCGCCCATCTCGAGCTTGGACACGTCGACCTCGATCGGCAGCGAGCCCGAGTCTTCTTGCGTGTTGAAGAAGATCGGTGCGATCTTGCCGCCCAGCGTGACGCCGCCGAAGCGCTTGTTCGGCACGAACGGAATGTCTTGCCCGGTGGCCCAGATCACCGAATTGGTGGCGCTCTTGCGCGAAGAACCGGTGCCGACCACATCGCCTACGTAGGCGACCACGTGGCCCTTCTTCTTCAGGTCTTCGACGAACTGCATCGGGCCGCGCTTGCCGTCTTCTTCCGGCTTGAAGGCAGCGCCTTCGCGGGTGTTCTTCAGCATCGCCAGGTAGTGCAGCGGGATGTCCGGGCGGCTCCAGGCGTCGGGTGCCGGCGACAGGTCGTCGGTGTTGGTTTCGCCGGGCACCTTGAACACGGTGACGGTGATCTTCTTGTCGACTTCGTGGCGCGAGGTGAACCACTCGGCGTCGGCCCAGCTCTGGATGACTTCCTTCGCCTTGGCGTTGCCGGCCTTGGCCTTCTCGGCGACGTCGTTGAAGAAGTCGAACATCAACAGTGTCTTCTTCAGCGCAGTCGCTGCGACGCCAGCCACTTCGGCGTCGTCCAGCAACTCGATCAGCGGGTGAACGTTGTAGCCGCCGACCATCGTGCCCAGCAGCTCGGTCGCCTTGGCCTTGCTGACCAGGACGACCTTGATGTCGCCGTGCGCAACGGCGGCCAGGAAGCTGGCCTTGACCTTGGCGGCGTCGTCGACGCCCGGGGGCACGCGGTGGGTCAGCAGGTCCAGCAGGAAGGCTTCTTCGCCCGCCGGCGGGTTCTTGATCAACTCGATGACGTCGGCGGTCTGCTTGGCGTCGAGCGGCAGCGGCGGGATGCCGAGGGCGGCGCGTTCAGCGACATGTTGGCGATAGGCTTGCAGCATGGCGGGGCTCTCCTGAAAGACGGGGCGAGGGTTTCTACGCTATTTTATATCTTATATAAGACTTGCCAAGGCCCACCCGTGACGGCGCGCCGATCTGGCGTGTGCCGGGGCGGGCAAGACCGTCGATTCTCCCGCAGGACGGCGCCCGCGCAAGGCCGCCGCGCCCACGCCCGACCCGGCTTGAGGGTCTGTTCAGGGCTGGTTCGGGGCCCCCGCGGCGTCGCCAACGAAAAAGCCCGGCAAGGCCGGGCTTTCTGAAGGGGCGGTGCGCGACGGCGCTCAGTTGCCCATCAGGCCCTGGCTGCCCTGGCCTTCGGCGGCCTTCTTGGCGGCGGCCTGCTTCTCGTGCACGCATTCGTCCACCAGGCGGTGGCCGGCTTTCACGTCCATCAGCATCGACTTGTAGGCGATCTGGATCATCAGCGTCTGGCCCTTGACGTCTTCCAGGCGCAGCGCACCGGTCGACGACAGCACCGGCTTCATCGTGTACTTCTGCTTGTTGAACGAGACGTCGACATAGCCGTYGTACTTCGGGTTCGTGCTCACCTCGACGCTCTGGTTCAGCTCGCACTGGTAGGCGCCGATGTGGGTCATCGCGGCGGCTTTCTGTTGGTCGGCGTCAGCGGCCGGCAGCGGGACTTCGGGCGGCGGCGCCTTGACGGCGGGCTTGGCCGCTTTCTTCATCGGTGCTGCTGCGGCAGGCTTGGCGGCGGGGGCTGCCGGCTTCGCGGCAGGTGCCGAGGCCTGGGCATGCGCGACAGTCGCGGCGCCGGCCAGCCAAGCGGCGGCCAGTGTGAGGGTCAGGGTGCGGTTCAACGACATGAATTGGAACTCCGGGGAACGGGACGACGGGCGGCATTGTCCGGTTCCATTCGGTGGCAGGGGTGACCGAACGTTTCCGCCGAGGGGTTGGTGTCGGTGCGGTGCGCACTAAGTCACGCGTCGAAGAATTCCAACCGCACCTCGGCCGGCAACTGCGGCCCGCCAGCGAACGAGGTGCGGTGCGCTCGCTGCAGCACTTGCCAGAAGTAGCGGTAGCTGGCGCGATCGTGCAGCTGCTCGCGGCCGCGGTGGCCATGGCGGATCGGCGCCCAGTTGGCGGCTCGCGCGGCCATGATGATCTCGATCGCCTGGTCCACCTCGGCCACGCTGGGCGCAAAGGCGTCGATGATCGGGCGGATCTGGTCGGGGTGGATGCTCCACATGCGCAGATAGCCCAGCTGGCGCGCTGCGCGTTCGGCCGCAGCCTGGATCGCGGCCTCGTCTTTGAACTCGGTCACCACGCAGTGCGAAGGCACCTTGGCGTGACCGTGGCAGGCGGCGGCGATCTCGAGCTTCGCGCGCAGCACCAGTGGGTGCTCGAACTGGCCTTGCGCTCCCATGGCCGATTGCGGGATCGCACCCCGGTGCGCCGAGACGAAGTCCATCAGCCCGAACGACAGTGACTCGATGCGCGGGTGCGCTGCCAGCGCCTGCACCTCACGCAGCCCACCATGGGTTTCGATCAGCGCGTGCAGCGGGATGCGCCGTGCCAGGCCGGCCTGATCGCTCAAGCGATCGATCTCAGCGGCCGCGGTTTGCAACTCGGCGACGCTGTCGATCTTCGGCAGCATCAGGTAGGCAGCCCGCGCGCCGGCGCGCTCGACGATGACGCGCGCGGTCTCGGCAAACGCGGCGCGGGTGGTCTGCGGCAGGCGCACCCCGACGCGGCCGAACTGGTTCAGGTCGCTTTGCAGCAATTCGCCGATCAGGTGCGCGTGCTCGACCTCACCGCCGACCGGCGCGCCATCCTCGATGTCCAGCGTCACATCGAAGGCCGGGCCGAGTTCGGCCTGCAAGGCCAGGGCCTTGCGCATGCGGGCTTCGACACCGGCGTAGTGGTCACAGACCGGCAGTTCGGGCAGCAGGTCGCTGGCGTCGAACAAAGCGTCGCGGGGGTGGACGAGGTCAGTGTGGCTCATGGCGGTGTCCATCTTCAGGGGCAAAGTCTCAGGATTTTCGCTGCGCCACGATGAACAGGCGAGGGAATGCCAGCAAGCGTTGGCCGTCAGCCCGCGCTGGGTAGGCGAGGTCGATGCGGCGCTCGTACTCGGCCAGAAAGCTTTGCTGCAGCGGCGCGTCCAGCGCATCCAGAAACGGCCGCAGCCCGGTGCTGCGCAGCCATTGCACGATGGCGTTGGCCGAAGCCATCGGGTGGCGGTAGACCGTGTGCCACACGTCGACCTRCACAGCGTCGCGCGCCAGCAGGTCGTAGTACTGGCCGGCTTCGAGCAGTCGGCTGCGCACGGCGCCGGCGTCGCCGATGGCAGCAGCCCAGGGCGCTTCGCCGGCCACTTCGCGCATCAGCCGGTGCGAGGGCTCGTCCAGGTTGTCTGGCATCTGCGCCGCGAGCACGCCGCCGGGCGCCAGGGTGGCGAACAGGCGCGGGATCAGCGTCGCGTGGTCGCCCAGCCATTGCAGCGAAGCGTTGGCATAGACCAGGTCCGGTGCCGCGCCGTCCGGCGCCCAGTCGGCGATGTCGCTCAGCTGGAAGGTTTGCTGCGGCAGTCGCTGGCGAGCGTCGGCCAGCATGGCGGCCGAGTTGTCGGTGCCGACGACGTCGGCATCGGGGAAGCGGGCGACCAACAGCTCGGTCGAATTGCCGGGACCGCAGCCCAGGTCGTAGATGCGGCGCGCTGCGGTCAGTGGCACGCGTGCCAGCAGCTCGCGCGCAGGGCGGGTGCGTTCGTCCTCGAACTGCCGATAGAGGTTGGGGTTCCAGTCGCTCATCGTGGCTCCTGCCAAAAGGAAAAAAGGCCGGGGGACGAATCCACCGGCCTTTGATCATGTTGCGTTCAGCGCTGCGTTCAGAGCAGGTGCTTGACGCCTTCTTGCTCACCCTGCAGCTCGGCCAGGGTCTTGTTGATGCACTCTTGCGAGAAGGCGTCGATCGGCAGGCCTTCGACGATCTTGTATTCGCCGTTCTCGGTCGTGACCGGGAAGCCGAACATCACGTCCTTCGGGATGCCGTATTCGCCGTTGCTGGGCACGCCCATCGTGACCCAGCCGCCGTTGCTGCCCAGGGCCCAGTCGCGCATGTGGTCGATCGCGGCGTTGGCGGCCGAAGCGGCCGACGACAGGCCGCGCGCTTCGATGATCGCGGCGCCGCGCTTGCCGACTGTCRGCAGGAACACGTCCTTGTTCCAGACCTGGTCGTTGATCATGTCCTTGACCGAGGCGCCATCGATCGTGGCGAAGCGGTAGTCGGCGTACATCGTGGGCGAGTGGTTGCCCCAGACGGCCAGCTGCTTGATCGCGGCGACCGGCTTGCCGGTCTTGGCAGCGACCTGGCTCAGCGCGCGGTTGTGGTCCAGGCGCAGCATCGCGGTGAAGTTCTTGCGCGGCAGGTCCGGCGCGGCCTTCATCGCGATGTAGGCGTTGGTGTTGGCCGGGTTGCCGACAACCAGCACCTTGACGTTGCGCGAAGCGACGGCGTTCAGGGCCTTGCCCTGGGCGGTGAAGATGGCGCCGTTGATCGACAGCAGCTCGGCACGCTCCATGCCTGGGCCGCGGGGACGCGAGCCGACCAGCAGCGCGTAGTCGGTGTCCTTGAAGGCGGTCATCGGGTCGCTGTGGGCTTCCATGCCGGCCAGCAGCGGGAAGGCACAGTCTTCCAGCTCCATCATCACGCCCTTGAGCGCCTTCTGGGCTTTCTCGTCGGGGATCTCCAGCAGTTGCAGGATGACGGGCTGGTCCTTGCCCAGCATTTCGCCCGAGGCGATGCGGAACAGCAGGGCATAACCGATCTGGCCGGCGGCGCCGGTCACAGCCACGCGGACGGGCTTCTTGCTCATGGTGAGGGTCTCCGAAGGGAAGGTAAGTGAATCCTGGGTCGGGTGCGCCGGCGGCCAAGAAATAAGAAGGTCGCGCGCGAGCCGAAGCCGCAAGTGTAGCCTCGCGGGCCCCGGGTTGACCCTTGGATTCTGGTATTCTTATGTCTTATATAAGACACAGCTCTCATGGACGCCGGGCATCTGCCTGTGCTGCAATCGCGCCACCATGCCCGCCGACCTGCCGACCCCTTCTGACTCCGACAGCCCCGCGCTGCCGGCCGGGCCGGCGTTCAGCCCGCTGTACCAGCAGATCAAGGCCTTGCTGTTGAACAGCCTTCAGGGCGGCGAATGGAAGCCGGGCGAGGCGATCCCCAGTGAGCTGGAGCTGGCCGGGCGTTTTCGGGTCAGCCAGGGCACGGTGCGCAAGGCCATTGACGAGCTGGCGACCGAGAACCTGCTGGTGCGCCGGCAAGGCAAGGGCACGTTTGTCGCGACCCACGCCGAAGAACAGATCCAGTACCGCTTCCTGCGGCTGGCGCCCGATGAGGGGCCGCCTTCAGGCATGGAGCGCCACTTCCTGGACTGCCGCCGCATGCGTGCCCCGGCCGAAGTGTCTCGCGCGCTGGCCTTGAAGGCCGGCGAGCCGGCGTTGCTGGTGCGCCGCACGCTGTGGCGCAACCGGGCGCCGGTGGTGCTGGACGAGATCTGGCTGCCCGCATCGCTGTTCAAGGGCCTGACCGCCGAGCGCCTGGCGCAGTACGCCGGACCGATGTACGGCCTGTTCGAGACCGAATTCGGCGTGCGCATGATCCGCGCCGAAGAAAAAATCCGCGCGGTGGCCGCCGACGAGACGACGGCCGAGCTGTTGCAGGTGGCGCCGGGCGCGCCGCTGCTGAGCGTCGAGCGGCTGTCGCACACCTACGGCGACAAACCGGTCGAGTTGCGCCGCGGCCTTTACAACACCACCTCGCACTACTACCGCAACGAGCTGAGTTAGGACCGCATAAGTGTCCTGGCCAATAGGTCGGACACCCTCCGGCAAGCCCGGCGAAAGCTTGTTGCGCTGCAATAGAATCGTTCGGTTTCACTGCGATTACGTCCTGCGCTGATCACACGGACCCCGGACTTCTTCTCTAACGACAAGAGCGCCACACCAAGGACCTCGACATGGCCAATACGCTGCCCGGAACGCCGCCACCCTCCTCGGCCAAGCGACCGGAATTCCGCAACATCAATGCGTTGACGGACCTCCCGAAATACCGCCTGCCGGCCGCCGGCATCGTCTCGATCCTGCACCGCATCAGCGGCTTCGTGCTGTTTCTGCTGATGCCTTTCGTGATCTGGCTGTTCGACGTCAGTGTCAGCTCCGAGATCTCGTATGACGCGTTCCGCAGCGCCTTCCTGGCTGGCCTGGGCTTCCTGCCCGCCTGGTTCGTCAAGCTGGTCACCCTGGGCCTGATCTGGAGCTACCTGCACCACTTCGTCGCCGGTGTGCGCCACCTGTGGATGGACATGACGCACAGCGTTTCGCTCGCTCAGGGCAAGAGTTCGGCTGTTGCCACGCTGGTGATCAGCCTGGTGCTGACCGCGCTGCTCGGCGCCAAGCTGTTCGGCCTGTTCTGACCCGGCCGCGAAGGAATTCACTCATGGCAATCAACCACGGTTCCAAGCGCCTGGTCGTCGGCGCGCACTACGGCTTTCGCGACTGGCTGGCGCAGCGCGTCACCGCCGTCCTGATGGCGTTGTTCACGGTCGCGCTGCTGCTGCAGATCCTGATCGGCGGCCCGATGGGCTACGACAAGTGGGCGGGCATCTTTTCCCGCCAATGGATGAAGGTCTTCACCTTCGTCGTCATCGTCTCGCTGCTGTACCACGCCTGGGTCGGCATGCGCGACATCTGGATGGACTACATCAAGCCGGTGGGTCTGCGCCTGTCGCTGCAGGTGTTCACCATCGTGTGGCTGGTCGGCTGCGCCGGCTGGGCGATTCAAGTGTTGTGGAGACTGTGAACGTGGCCGCCTCGATTTCCAAACGCAAGTTCGATGTGGTCATCGTCGGGGCCGGCGGCTCCGGCATGCGCGCGTCGCTGCAGCTGTCGCTGGCCGGCCTGAACGTGGCCGTGCTGTCCAAGGTCTTCCCGACCCGTTCGCACACGGTTGCCGCGCAGGGCGGCATCGGCGCCTCGCTCGGCAACATGAGCGAAGACAACTGGCACTACCACTTCTTCGACACGGTCAAGGGCTCGGACTGGCTGGGTGACCAGGACGCGATCGAGTTCATGTGCCGCGAAGCGCCGAAGGTCGTCTACGAGCTCGAGCACCTGGGCATGCCGTTCGACCGCAACCCCGACGGCACGATCTACCAGCGTCCGTTCGGCGGCCACACGGCCAACTACGGCGAGAAGCCAGTCCAGCGTGCCTGCGCCGCGGCCGACCGCACAGGCCACGCGATGCTGCACACGCTGTACCAGCAGAACGTCAAGGCCCGCACCAACTTCTTCGTCGAGTGGATGGCACTCGACCTGATCCTCGATGCCGAAGGCGACTGCGTCGGTGTCACCGCGCTGGAGATGGAAACCGGCGACCTGCACATCCTCGAAGCCAAGACGGTGCTGATGGCCACCGGTGGCGCAGGCCGCATCTACGCCGCGTCGACCAACGCCTTCATCAACACCGGCGACGGTCTGGGCATGGCGGCGCGAGCCGGCATTCCGCTCGAGGACATGGAGTTCTGGCAGTTCCACCCGACCGGTGTGGCCGGCGCGGGCGTGCTGCTGACCGAAGGCTGCCGTGGCGAAGGCGCGATCCTGCGCAACAGCAACGGCGAGCGCTTCATGGAGCGCTACGCCCCGACGCTGAAAGACCTGGCCCCGCGCGACTTCGTTTCGCGCTCGATGGACCAGGAGATCAAGGAAGGTCGCGGCTGCGGTCCGAACAAGGACTACGTGCTGCTCGACATGACCCACCTGGGCGCAGAGACGATCATGAAGCGCCTGCCCAGCGTGTTCGAGATCGGCCACAACTTCGCCAACGTCGACATCACGAAGGAGCCGATCCCCGTGGTGCCGACGATCCACTACCAGATGGGCGGCATCCCGACCAACATCCACGGCCAGGTGGTGGTGCCGAAGAACGGCAACCCGAACGAGATCGTCAACGGCCTGTATGCGGTGGGCGAATGCTCCTGCGTCAGCGTGCACGGTGCGAACCGCCTGGGCACCAACTCGCTGCTCGACCTGCTGGTGTTCGGCCGCGCGGCCGGCAACCACATCGTCGACACGGCGCTGAAGACCAAGAACCACAAGCCGCTGCCGGCCGACGCCGCTGACCGCACGTTGGCCCGCTTGGCTCGGCTCGATGGCAACAAGAACGGCGAGTACGCGCAGGACGTGGCGGGCGACATCCGCGCGACGATGCAAAAGCATGCCGGCGTGTTCCGCACCCAAGGCGTCATGGACGAGGGCGTGGCCCAGATCAAGCAGGTCGCCGAGCGCGTCAAGTCGATTGGCCTGAAGGACAGCTCCAAGGTCTTCAACACCGCGCGCATCGAAGCGCTGGAAGTCGAGAACCTGATCGAGGCCGCGCAGGCCACGATGATCTCGGCCGCCGCCCGGCCTGAGAGCCGTGGCGCCCATGCCCACAACGACTATCCGCAACGCGACGACGCGAACTGGATGAAGCACACGCTGTGGTACTCGGAAGGCAACCGCCTGGACTACAAGCCGGTCAAGCTCACGCCGCTGACCGTCGACTCCGTGCCGCCCAAGGTCCGTACCTTTTAAGCCTCCGGCAGAGAACCAAGAATCATGGAAAAGCGTACGTTTGAGATTTATCGGTACGACCCGGACAAGGACGCCAAGCCCTACATGCAGACCATCGAGATCGAGCTCGATGGGCATGAGCGCATGCTGCTGGACGCGCTGATCAAGCTGAAGGCCGTCGACCCCACGCTGTCGTATCGCCGCTCGTGCCGCGAAGGCGTGTGCGGCTCCGACGCGATGAACATCAACGGCAAGAACGGCCTCGCGTGCCTGACCAACATGCGCACGCTGCCGGGCAAGATCGTGCTGCGCCCGCTGCCGGGCCTGCCGGTGGTGCGCGACCTGATCGTCGACATGACGCAGTTCTTCCAGCAGTACCACTCGATCAAGCCCTACCTCGTCAACGACACGCGGCCGCCCGAGAAGGAACGCCTGCAGTCGCCCGAAGAGCGCGAAGAACTCGACGGCCTGTACGAATGCATCCTGTGCGCGAGCTGTTCGACCAGCTGCCCGAGCTTCTGGTGGAACCCGGACAAGTTCGTCGGCCCGGCCGGCCTGCTGCAGGCCTACCGCTTCATTGCCGACAGCCGCGACGAAGCCACCAGTGAGCGCCTGGACAATCTGGAAGACCCGTACCGCCTGTTCCGCTGCCACACGATCATGAACTGTGTCGACGTCTGCCCGAAGGGCCTGAACCCGACCAAGGCGATCGGCAAGATCAAGGAATTGATGGTCCGCCGCGCGGTCTGAAGCCCACGCGACGAACATTCAGCTTCGAGCAAACAAAGGCATGGAAACTGCCATCCTGTCCCCCGGTGACCTGGGGCGCCTGAAGTGGCGCTGCCGGCGGGGCCTGCTCGAAAACGACTTGTTCGTCGAACGTTTCTTCCGCCGCCATGAGGCTGGCTTGACGCTCGATCAGGTGCATGGCTTGCAAGCGTTGATGGACCTGTCCGACAACGATCTGCTGGACCTGCTGCTGGCGCGCAAGGAGCCGGAAGGCGAACTGGACCGCCCCGATGTGAAAGAAGTGCTGGCGATGCTTCGCCAGCCCGGCTGAGCGCCGAACGAAGAATTTGCTCGAAAGGAATCGACGATGACCCCGTCCGACGTGAAAGCCACCCTGTCGTTCTCTGACGGCAGCCCCACCATGGACCTGCCGATCTACAAGGGCTCGATCGGGCCCGATGTGATCGACATCCGCAAGTTGTACGGCCAGACCGGCAAGTTCACCTACGACCCGGGCTTCTTGTCCACCGCGTCGTGCAACTCGACCATCACCTACATCGACGGCGACAAGGGCGAGCTGCTGTACCGCGGCTACCCGATCGAGCAGCTCGCGGTGAACTGCGACTACCTCGAGACCTGCTACCTGCTGCTGTACGGAGACCTGCCGAACGCGACGCAGAAGGAAKACTTCACCGCCCGCGTGACCAACCACACGATGGTCAACGAGCAGATGCAGTTCTTCCTGCGTGGTTTCCGCCGCGATGCGCACCCGATGGCGGTGATGACCGGTCTGGTCGGCGCGCTGTCGGCCTTCTATCACGACAGCACCGACATCAATAACCCCGAGCACCGCGAGATCGCCGCGATCCGCCTGATCGCGAAGATGCCGACGCTCGTGGCGATGGCCTACAAGTACACCATCGGCCAGCCGTACATCTACCCGAAGAACGACCTCTCGTACGCCGGCAACTTCATGCGCATGATGTTCGCCACGCCGTGCGAGGAGTACAAGCCGAATGACGTGCTGGTGCGGGCGATGGACCGCATCTTCACGCTGCACGCTGACCACGAGCAGAACGCCTCGACCTCGACCGTGCGCCTGTGCGGCTCGTCGGGCACCAACCCGTTCGCGGCCATCGCGGCCGGCGTGGCCTGCCTGTGGGGCCCGGCGCACGGTGGCGCCAACGAGGCCGCACTGAACATGCTGGGCGACATCCAGCGCCAGGGCGGCATTGCCCGCATCGGCGAATTCGTGGCCAAGGTCAAGGACAAGAACTCCGGCGTCAAGCTGATGGGCTTCGGCCACCGGGTCTACAAGAACTACGACCCGCGCGCCAAGCTGATGCGCGAGACCTGCCACGAGGTACTGAGCGAGCTGGGCCTGGGCAACGACCCGCTGTTCAAGCTGGCGATGGAGCTCGAGAAGATCGCGCTGGAAGACGAATACTTCGTCGCCCGCAAGCTCTACCCGAACGTCGACTTCTACTCGGGCATCGTGCAGCGCGCGATCGGTATCCCGGTGCCGCTGTTCACCGCGATCTTCGCGCTGGCCCGCACGGTCGGCTGGATCGCGCAGCTGAACGAGATGATCGGCGACCCCGAGTACAAGATCGGCCGCCCGCGCCAGCTCTACGTCGGCGCCGCGCCGCGCGATGTGAAGCCGCTGGAACAGCGCTGATCGACACGGCGCTCGCGCCAACGACAAGGGCCACCTCGGTGGCCCTTTTTCATGGCTCTTTGCGCGTTGCCTATGGATGAGCGAATCGGCCGAGGGAGAGGCTGAGGAGCTGCTCCGGAGGTAGGTGGCGCGGCGCGCAGCGGTCAACAGCCCTGAACCAACCCAGGTAGTGGTGCAGGTAGGTGGTAGCCACACCGCGAAAGCGGCGCAGCCAGCCCTTGAGCCGTGAGTGGTAGGCGTTGACGTTCTGGATGTGCCAGGGCCCACGCACGCGCGGGCCGGTCGTCATGTTCAAGGCGTGGTGCTCGATGCCCATCTCGACGGCGGCGGTGGCCATGGCCGAGCTGCCATCGGTGCACAGCACCGCGTCCGGGGCGAGCACGGTGGTGAGCGAGGCCAGGATTTCGCGCTTGGAGGCGCGCCCGAGGATGAAGTCGGTGCTGCCACCAGAGCGGTCTCGGGCCACCAGTACGGGAACATGGTCGTCGCTGGTGCCCCGGGTGCTGGCGTGGCCGCCTCGGCACCGGGGCGCCCGCCCGCTCACGCGCTGGCCCTTGGCCGAGCGCAGGATGAAGGTCTCGTCCGCCTCAGCAATGCCGCTGAGCAGCGCCGACTTGGCCTGCTGTGCCAGGCTGAGAAAGCGGTGGCGCCAGCGGAATGCGGTACTGGGCGCCACCTGCAGGCGCTCGGCCGCCTGGTGCACGCTCAGGCCCTCGTCGAGCACCCGGGCCTGGGCCAGCCACTTGTGACGCTGGCGCAGCCGGGCCAGCGGCGTGGCCGTCAAGGCGTTGAAGGTCTTGCCGCAGCCCCGGCACTTGTAGCGCTGCAGACCGTCGGCCTGCCCGTTGCGCACCACCCGAACGTCAGCGCAGTGGGGGCACCTCGGCGTCGCTTCGCCCGCCTGGTCAATCTGAGCCAGAACCCGCTCGCCCTCGTCCGGTGTGTGCAACTGCGCCATCAGCGCCTGGCGCTGCCGAGCGCTGAGCTCGTGCAACCGCTTCAACCACCGCTTCCAGTCTTGTTCCTGCATCGCCTTCTCCAGGGAACCCGGCTTGCCGCCGTCTACCTGGCACGATGCACTTCCACTGGCTCATGGCCTGCGCCTGTCACTACTCAATGCGCAAAGAGCC
>NZ_JBFUGE010000146.1:0-12756 GCF_056403075.1 Ideonella sp. P3_A4
GCTGTGGATCTGGTCCGACCGGGTGGCCGGCGCGCGCCTGCTGCTGTGGTTTCTCGGCGGGATCGAGTTGTGGGTGCTCGGCAACGAGCTGCCGAACTGGTTCGGCCCGGAGTGGGGGCCGGTGGCGATCGGGCTGCTGGCGCTGGCGCCGCTGGTGTCGGCGCTGTTCTTCCACTTCTGCGTCGTCTTCTGCCGTGTTCAGCTGCCGCGTGGTGTGTTGCCGGCGGCCTATGCCTTGGGCGCAGTGGCCACAGTGGTCGCCGAGTTCGGTGACCCCGCGCACCTGGAGCTGACGCCGCACGTCGGCTACCTCGCGTTCCCGCACACCACCGGCATGCTGGCCAGCCTCGCGTGGATCGTGCTTGGTGGCGCCGGCTTGATGGTGCTGGTGCGCGCGTTGATGCGTGCACGCGAGCCCGAACGCAGCCAGATCGCCGCCGTGTCCGCCTCGTGCGCCTGGGGCTTTCTTTGCCTGACCGGCTACGGCATGGCGACCGCCGGCTGGCCGATGTACCCGTGGCCGCTGCTGGGCTTGCCGGCCTACACGCTGATCCTCGTCTACGGCGTGCTGCGCTACCGCGTCTTCGTCGTCAACGCGTGGGCCCGGCGCGCGCTGGCCTGGGCGCTGTTGCTGGCGCTGGGTGTCGGGGCCGTCGCACTGATGCCGCTGCTGTTRCCGTTCGAATCACGCTGGGCCAGCGGGCTGGCGATCGCGGCCACCTGCCTGGCGTTGAACGGGCCGGTGCGGCGCGTAGCCGAGCGGCTGGTCTACCCCGGCGGCGAAGTGTCGGCGCAAGACCTGGCGGGTTGGCGCACAGCGCTGGCCGAGGCCGAATCGGCCGAAGCCCTGGCCACGCTGGCCGCGCAACTGCTGAGCCGGCGCATCGGTCTCGAAGCGGCAGTGACGGTGGCTGATGCGGCGGCCGGGCCGGCCGATGCGCCAAGGCTGGTTTGCACGCTGGCGGCGGACGGCTGGCAAGTGGAGCTGAGCGGCTGGGATGCGGCGCCGCCGGGCCCACGCCGCGTGGCCGAGATGTTCGGCAGCCTCGTCGCCGAAGCCGCCGCGCGCGTGGCCCAGGCGCAGCAGATGGCCGCGCGCGAGCGCGAGCGGCAACTGCAGGCGCGGCTGGCCGAGTTGGGCGCGTTGGCCGCGACGGTGGCGCACGACATCCGCAACCCGCTCAACATCATCTCGATGGCCGTTGCGACGGCGCCGACCGACACCCGGCGCGAAGTGGCCGACCAGGTGGCTCGCATCGCGCATCTGACCAGCGACCTGCTCGACTACGCCAAGCCGTGGAAGCTGGCGCCCACGCGCGTCGATCTGGCCGCATTGGCGCGCCAGGCAGCTGCCCGCGTGCCCCAGGTCCAGTTCGGCGACGGCCTGGCCGACGAGCTGATCGTCCAGGCCGATCCACGCCGCGTCGAGCAGGCGTTGGCGAACCTGATCGAGAACGCACGTGCGGCCGGCGCGCAGGTGCAGATCGATGCCGAGGTCGACAGCGCCGGTGCCACGCGCCTGCACGTCTGCGACGACGGCCCCGGTGTGCCGGCGGAGCTGCGCGAGCGCCTGTTCGAGCCCTTTGCTTCACGCAGCCCTGGCGGCACCGGGCTCGGCCTGGCGATCGTTGCCCGCGTGATGGCGGCCCATGGCGGCCAGGCTGCACTGACCGAGCGCGCGCCGTGGACCACGTGTTTCACCTTGAGCTTCCCGGCATCACCATGACCACCACGTCACCCGATACCGGCCACGTGCTGCTCGTTGACGACGAGCCGGCGTTCCAGCGCCTGGGCGGCTCATTCCTGCGTGAACTGGGCCACCAGGTGACGATCGCCGGCGATGGCGAGCAGGCAGTCGCGGCCTTCGACGCCTCGCGGCCCGACCTCGTGCTGCTCGACCTGGCGATGCCACCCAGCATGGACCCCGAAGCCGGGCTGGCCTTGATCCCGCGCCTGTCGGCGGTGCCGGTGGTCGTGCTGACCGGCCATGGCGATCACGAGTTCGCACTGCGGGCCACCGAGCTGGGCGCCTGGGACTTCCTGTCCAAGCCGATCGACCCGGACATGCTGCGCTTCGTCGTCGGCCGCGCGCTGCGTCAGTCACGCCTGGACCGTGAGCTGCGCGCATTGCGCGCCGAGCAATCGGCCGACGACCTGGGGCTGGTCGGCCGGTCGGCAACGATCGAACAGCTGCGCGGCATGGTCCGCCGCGTGGCGCCGACGCAGGTGGCGGTGCTGGTGCTCGGCCCCACCGGCACTGGCAAGGAGTTGGTGGCGCGTGCTCTGCACGCTGGCAGCCGGCGCAGCGACGGCCCGTTCATGGCGGTGCACTGCGGCGCCTTGTCGGCGGAGCTGCTGGAGAGCGAGCTGTTCGGCCACATGAAGGGCAGCTTCACCGGCGCCTACCGCGACCAGCCTGGCCTCGTCGAGGTGGCGCATGGCGGCACTTTGTTCCTCGACGAGGTTGGCGAGATGCCGCCGCCGATGCAGGTCAAGCTGCTGCGCTTCCTGCAAGAGGGCAGCTTCGTGCCTGTTGGTGGCCGGGTGCCCAAGCGGGCCGATGTGCGGGTGGTGGCCGCGACGCATCGCGACCTCGAGGCGATGGTGCGCGACGGCTCGTTCCGCGAAGACCTGTTCTACCGCCTGAAGGGCGTGGTGCTGCGCACGCCGGCGATTGCTGAACGGCCGGCCGATGTGCCGCTGCTGGCGACGCGCTTCCTGCACCGCTGTGCACCCGGCGCGGGCTTCAGCGCGGGCGCGCTGGCGTGGTTGGTGGCGCGCCCGTGGCCGGGCAATGTGCGCGAGCTGCGCGCGGTGGTGGAGTCGGCCGGCGCGCTGTTGCTGCCGGGCCAGTCGGAGGTGGATGCGGAGCTGCTGCGACTGGCCAGCGGTGACCCTGAGGAAGCCTCTTCTCAGACGGCCAACGCGGCTGCGACCGATGCCGGTCCGCTCGACGCGGCCATGAACGAACTGGAACTGCGCCTCATCCGTGACGCGATGACGGCCTGCGGCGGCAACCAGTCCGAAGCCGCCCGGCGGCTGGGCATTTCGCGCGTCGGCCTGATCAAGAAGCTGACGCGCCTGGGCCTGCGCTGAACGCTGGCCTCGTGGGGCCTAACCCAGCCGTGTGGGTGACAGGTAGTCGGCCAGGAACTCTTCGAAAGTCTGGGTTTCGGCCTCCTCCATGTGCCGCTGATCGACCAGCGATTGGGCCGCCGTGGCGGCCCAGCGCGCCGGCGCTTCGGCATCGGGCAAAGGCCGCGCCAGGATCTGCTCGCGCGCCTGCGCCGAACGCGCCGCGATGAACGGGGCGAACTCGCCGCCGTACTCGCGCTGCATCACCTCGACCACACGGGCCGACGGCAGCGTGGCCGGGATCGTCAGCGCGCGCTGCGCCGCGGCCAGCGCGTCGGCATGGGCGCTGCCGCCGTGCACCTCGTCCAACCGGCGGGCAATCGGCCCGCAGCGGTCGACGATCTCGGCGGCCCAGTCGACCAACGCGATCTCGCGGCCGTCGCGCTCGAGCTTCAAGCCCGGCTCGCGGCCGCGCGCGGCGGTCAGGTGCTGGTTCCGCGCCATCGCGGCGATCTCGTCCGGCGTGTCGGGCGGGCTGTCCGACAGCAGGCAGTGCAGCAGGAAGACGTCGAGGAAGTGCGCGGTGGTGGCGCCGATGCCGGTGGTCTCGAACGGGTCCAGGTCCATGCAGCGGACCTCGATGTACTCGACACCGCGCTCGCGCAGCGCATGCAGCGGACGCTCACCGGTGCGGATCGTGCGCTTGGGCCGGATCGTGCCGTAGAACTCGTTCTCGATCTGCAGCAGGTGCGTCGACAGCTGCTTCCAGTTGCCGTCCGCATCGCGCAGGCCGATCTCTTCGTACGGCGGGTAGGGCGCGGTCAATGCCGCCTGCAGCGAGCCGCCATAACCGGCCAGGCCGTTGTAGCTGACAGCAAGGCGGCTTTGCGCGTCGCTCTGGTAACCCAGACGGCCCATGCGCAGCGAAGTGGCGTAAGGCAGGTGCAGCGTGCCGGGGCCCAGCGGCTCCAGACCGTGCGGCAGCCCATCGACAAAGGTCTTGCACACCGCAGGCGAGGCGCCGAACAGCCACAGCAGCACGAACGACTGGCGGCGGAAGTTGCGGATCAGGCTGAGGTAGTCGTCGCTCGACGCGCCCGGGATCGACMAGTTGTAGTGGATGCCGGAAATCGTTTGCATGCGCCGGCCGTAGCGGTGGCTGAGGCCCGTGCGGTAGACCGTCTTGGCGCGGCCCACGTTCGAGTGGCCGTACTGGCCGATCGGGATCTGGTCTTCGTCCGGCAGGCAACAAGGCATGCTCGAGACCCACAGCCGCTCCTGCCCACCGTCGGCTTCGAGCGCATGGAAGACGGCCTGGTGGATCTCGCCCAGCTCGGCCAGGCAACCGGCCACGGTCGGGTGGGCGCCGGTGATCAGCTCGACCTGCGACTCGCTGAAGTCGGTGGTCACCGTCGGGTGCGTCAGCGCCGACCCCAACGCCAGCGGATGCGGCGTCTGCGCCAGCCCGCCGCCCGGCATCGCGCGCAGGCTTTCCTTCTCGATGCCGCGCCGAATGCCGCGCAGGCGCTCGGCAGACAGGGCCTGCAGTCTGGTGTTCAAAAGGCTCACGGCGTCGTTGGTGTTGTCGTCAGGGTGCGCCATTGGAAGACAGTTGAATGACCGTTGTTTGGCGTGGGGGTTTGGGTGGCTGTGCTAGGCGTTCCTCGGGGCGGATCGTCGAGTGACAGGCGAGGCCGGACGGGCCAGCGCCGACTATAGGCTGGCTTCAGCCAAGCTGCGCGCGATGCGCTGCTTTGCCACCGTCGTGCGTGGGACCTTGCCGCGTACCTCGGTGAACCAGGCGCGCACGTCCTCGTCCAGCCCGATGCCGTGCATGTAGTTGTAGATCGCCTTTTTCAGGCCCTTGCCGAGCGCGTCGTGGTCGGTGCCTGTCGGGTCGACGAAGCCGACGTCGTTTTTCGCGAACGGTGAGTCGGGCAGCGGCAGCAGCGTGATGCCGTATTCCTCGGGGTTCTTGCCGACGGGCGAGTGGACGGTGCAGGCGAAGCGGTGGAAGAAGCCGGAGTGGATGCAGCCGTTCTCGAACAGCTGGCGCACGTATTCGAGTGCGTCGACGGTGTCCTGCACGGTCTGGGTCGGGAAGCCGTACATCAGGTAGGCGTGGACCAGGATGCCGGCGTCGGCAAAGCCCTTGGTCACGCGCGCCACCTGTTCGACCGAGACGCCTTTTTTCATCAGCGCGAGCAGGCGGTCCGACGCCACCTCCAGCCCGCCGGAGATCGCGATGCAGCCGCTGTCGGCCAGTTGCTGCGCCAGTGACGGCGTGAAGGTCTTTTCGAAGCGGATGTTGCCCCACCACGAGATCTCAAGCTGCCGGCGCTGCAGCTCCTCGGCCAGCGCCCTCAGGGCTTTCGGCGGTGCGGCCTCGTCGACGAAGTGGAAACCGGTCTGGCCGGTCTCGTCGACGATGGTCTGGATGCGGTCGACCAGCGTGCTGGCGGAAGCCGCCTCGTAGCGCGAGATGTAGTCGAGCGTGACGTCGCAGAAGCTGCACTTCTTCCAGTAGCAGCCCTGGGCCACCGTCAGCTTGTTCCAGCGCCCGTCGCTCCACAACCGGTTCATCGGGTTGAGCATGTCCAGCAGCGACAGGTAGCGGTCCAGCGGCAGGCCGTCCCAGGTGGGGGTGCCGACCTCGTCGAACGGCACGTCGGGCTCGGCCAGGTTCGTGTAGCGCACTTGGCCGGTGTTGGCGTCACGGGTGAAAGTACGCACCAGGCGCGACGCCGAGCGCTTRCCTTGCAGGTGCTCCAGCAGCGCCAGCAGCGGGCGCTCGCCGGCGTCCAGCGTCACGTAGTCGATGTGGTCGAACAACCTGGGCTCGGCCAGCTCGCGCAGCTCGGTGTTGACGAAGCCACCGCCCAGCACCGTGGTGATGCCGGGCTGCTTGGCCTTGATGGTCTGTGCGATTCGCAGCGCCGCGTACACCGCGCCGGGGAAGGGCACCGACAACAGCACGACCTGCGGCTGGTGGCGATCGAGTGCTTCCAGGGTCAGCTGGTGCAGCGTGTCGTCGATCAGGTTGGGTGGCGCGGCCAGCGCGCTGGCCAGCGGGTCGAAGCTGGGCTGGCTGGTGGCGAGCTGCTCGGCATAGCGCACGAACTCGAAGCGCGGGTCGATGGCGTCGCGCAGCACGTCGGCCAGGTCGTTCAAGTACAGCGTGGCCAGGTGGCGGGCGCGGTCTTGCAGGCCCAAGGCGCCGAAGGCCCAGGCCAGTGGGTCGGCGTCTTCGGCGTAGAGCTGCTGGTAGACGTCAAGCGAGCGGAATCGCTCGCCTTCGGGCAGGAAGAAACGGGTGTTGATGCGGTGCGCGAGCGTCGCGTCGCGACCTTGCAGGAAGCCGATCACGCGCCCGACAGTCGCTTCGTAGCGCGGGTATTCGTCGACGAAATGCCGCGTCTGTGCGGTGTGGCGCGCGGTGGGCAGGGCCTGCACCGCGTCACGCAGCTGCAGCAGGCCGGCGGGCGCCAGCAGGCGCAGCAACAGCGCCAGCGCGAGGTCTTCCTGCACTGCGTCGATACCGCGCGAGCGCAGGAAGCCGGTCAGGTAGGCGGTCGACGGGTACGGCGTGTTCAGCTGCGTCATCGGCGGGATGACGGACAGCACACGCAGCGGTGAAGAGGAAGGGTTGGGGGCAGCGGCAGACATTCGGAATCGAAATTGTGCCGCGCCCCGCGGCGACGCGTGTCGTCAGTCGCTGAAGATGTCGCGGTAGGCCAGGTAAGTCGTCAGCACGAGCAACGGGACCAGCACCAGCCAGCCCAGCCCCGCCGGAATCGTGGCGACGATCGCGGCCACGAAGAAGACGATGCTGTACAGCAGGAAAGGCACGATGTTGCGCAGGCAGCCCGCGAAGCTGGCTTTCAGGGCGTCCACTGGCGCGACGCCGCGGAAGACCACCAGCGCCGGTGCGAACCAGATGGCCATCGAGACCGGGACGAACAGCGCCATCCCGACCAGCAACGCCAGCATGAAGACCCCGAACCCCGCCATGACGCCGCCCACGCTGTGCGCCGCGCTGCCAGCCCCCATGCCCATGACCGCGCCGAAGCCGAGGATGCCCATCACGACCATGATCACGATGTTGGCTGCCAGGAACAGCCCGCCGATCACCAGCAACGGGTTCAGGTGCTCCTTGAAGGCCAAGCCCAGGTCGCCGATCTCGAGCGCGCCGCCCTGCTCGGTCTTGCGCGCGGCCAGCAGGCAACTGCCGGTGATCACGGGTGTCAGCAAGGCCAGCGCCAGCGGGCCGAGGAAGGGGATGAAGTTCAGCACGACCGACCCGATCAGCAGGATCAGCGCAATGACCACCCACAGGCCGGCGTTCTTCTGGAACAGCGTCCAGGCTTCGCCCCACCAATTGACCCCGCGGCCCGCGTCCACAGTGCGTGCCTGCACGCCGCCGTCGTTGATCTCCGCCATTGCGATCTCTCCTATGTGTTCCCTGGCCGAATCGCCACGCGCCGCACGATAGCCGTTTTCGCAGGCGCTGCCGACTGCGGTGGGCGTATTTCGTATTTCGCCCGCCAATCCGGACATCTGACGGTCCCCTAGCCCCCGGGATGGGCACCGACGGTCAGGCCACTCACACTGGCGCCGCCGGCCGCAGGGCCTGGCACCCCCTCGCACCCTCGGGAGACCCCCATGAAGTACCACGTTCTCGCTGCCGGCCTGTGGGCCTTGGCCGCCACTGCCCAGGCCGGCTCGCCAGCCTCCATCTACTGCCCGCCGATCGGTTTTGTCACCGGCAACTCGGCGGTCAACGCCAGCTTCGAGACGGCCCAGGCCGGCGTGCCTGCCGGCACCGAAACCTGCTGGACGCCGCAAGGCGGCTCGACCAATTCGGCCGCCGCGAACTGGACGATGCACAGCAGCAACGGCGGCGCCAAGGTCTGCTCGACGCTGGTGCCTTCGAACGCCCCGGGCAATGGCGGTGGCCTGATGCTCAAGTTCAAGGCCGGCAGCAACGAAGGCGGTGTGTTCCAGAGCATTCCCAACACGGCCGGCAAGACGTACATGTTCTCGGCCTGGGTCAAGGTCTCCAAAGGCCACGTGGCGATGCAGTCCAGCGGCGGCAACACCGGCCCGGTGAGCTGGAGCACCAAGCACGGTGAGTGGGAAGAACTGCGCGTCTGCACCGATTCGACCGGCGCGACTGACACGATGGTCATCTACAACCAGGATTCGAACGGCGGCCTGTTCTACGTCGACCGGGTCGAGCTGCGCGAAACCTCGCCGGGGCCTTGATTCGGCTGCTGGAAGCAGCGAACCATGAGCGGCGTCGATAGATCGGCGCCACAAATCTCGCTACCCCTTTCCTCGTGCTGACGCTTCAATCATGACCGCCGGGTGCCCGCCAACAGGCGCCCGGCGATTCACATTCCACCCGATCGTTCGCGGTGGTCCACGGCGCCGGGTGCACCCCGGCACGCGAAGCACGGAGTCAGTCATGAATAAGCAGTCAGTCCAGGGGCCGGGCGCGTCGCGGCGCGGGTTCTTGAAGGCGGGGGGCATCGGCCTGGCCAGCAGCGGCCTGGTCGGCACGGCGTTGTCCGGCCTGCACATTCCCAGCGTGGCCGCAGCCACGGCCACGGCCTATGTGCCGGAAGAAGCGGTGCCCCACACGCAGACCTGGATGTCGTGGCCGGCCGGCACGGCGATCTGGGGCTCGTCGCTGTTGAAGAAGATGCAGACTGACATTGCGACGCTGGCGCGCACCATCGCCAAGTACGAGCCGATCACGATGATTGCCGACGGCTCGACCAACGCGGCCAACGCGCGCAGCAAGATCGGCAGCACGGTCTACCCGGTCACGGTGCTGAGCACGATCCCCACCAACGACATGTGGATGCGCGACATCGGCCCGGTCTTCCGCCGCAACGGCAGTGGCGGTTTGAACTGCATCGGCCYGAACTTCAACGGCTGGGGCAACCACCAGACCCATGCCAAAGACGCGCTGGTGGCCGAGCGCGTGGCCGCCTACATGGGCTTGCCCATCACCAAGGCCACGGTGGTGGGCGAGGGCGGTGGCGTGATCCACGACGGCGACGGCACGCTGGTCGCCACCGAGAGTTGCTGGGTCAACAGCAACCGCAATCCCGGCAAGACGCGCGCACAGATCGAGACCGAGTTGCTGAAGCTCTACGGCGCCACCAAGATGATCTGGTGCGTGGGCCTGAAAGGCCAGGACATCACCGACGACCACATCGACGCCACGGCACAATTCGTGGCGCCCGGCAAGCTGGTGGTCCACAACCCGCCGGCCGGTGCCAACGACATGTGGGCGAGGGATGCGCGCGCCATCTACAACGTGCTGGCCGCAGCAACTGATGCAAAGGGCCGCCGCTTGCAGCTCACGCTGCTGAACCAGCCGGTGCACCCACGCTCGACCAACCCGGACCTGCTGCCGAGCTACATCAACTACCTGGTGACGAACGGCGCGGTGATCAATGTGAACTTCGGCGACTCGACCACCGACGCCGACACCTATGCCAAGCTGGCGGCGCTGTATCCCGGCCGCACCATCGAGATGCTCAATCTCGACAACTTGTACTCGGGCGGCGGCGGCATCCACTGCGTGACGCAGCAGCAGCCGGTGGTGTGACGACGCGGTGGTGGGCAGGCGGTCTCGGCCGCTGCCCGTCACCAGTCCGTGCCGGCCACCAATACGTCGAGCATCCGCTGCAGGCCTTGCGCATCCAGCTCGTCGAACCGCGCAAGCTCAGGGCTGTCGAGATCGAGCACGCCCAGCAAGCGCCCTTCGGCCATCAAAGGCAGCACCAGCTCCGAACGCGATGCGCTGTCGCAAGCGATGTGGCCCGGGAAGGCATCCACGTCTTTGACGATCTGGGGCTGCCGCGTCGCCGCGCAAGTGCCACACACGCCCCGGCCGAACGGGATGCGCACGCATGCGACCTTGCCCTGGAACGGCCCCAGCACCAGTTCCTCACCTTGCGCCAGGTAGAACCCGGCCCAGTTCAACGACGGCAAAGACTGAAAGACCAGCGCCGAGAACTGCGCCAGGTTGGCGACCCGGTCCCGCTCGCCTTGCAGCAGCGAAGTGACCTGCGCCTGCAGCGTCTCGTACGCCTGCTGCTTGCGCGAGGGGCTGGACATGTCGAGGGTGTCGGCGGTGAAGCTCATGGTGGTGGATCGGTTGAGACCGAGGCGGAGATGCCTGCGGCTTGAACAAGGCGGAATGTAGCGGCTCGGTGTGATGGCTCACGCGCGTGAAGAAACTCTCACACCGCAATCGAGGGCCGACGGGCATGATTCAACGCCATGACAACTCGCCTCCAGGCCACCATGACACGACGCCCATCCACCGCCCTGACGGATGTCTTGCGGAAGGCGCTCACCGCTGCCTTGGCAGCGACGGCAGTGATGGTCTCCGGCAGCGCGTTCGCTGAGCCGCTGCCGGCACCGGGCGCCCTGCTGCGCCAAGGCGAATGGGGCGGCAGCGTCGGCACCTTTCTCATCCCCGCGCCTTTCGAAGGCACGGCCGCCAACCAATGGCCGATGGACGGTTGGGCGGTGCTGATGGTGGATGCGCAGGCCGCCACGATGACGATTCGCCCGCTGGCCGCTGCCGAGGCACGCCAGCGCTTCAAGCCGATCACCGACCAGGTCACCCAGTCCCAGATCCAGGCTTACGAAGGCAACCTGCAGGAGACCCCGCAAGACGTGGCGGCTGACCTCTACGTCCGCGTTCCCGGCGTGGCGTGGAAAGCCGGCAGCGTGCCGATCCATCGCTTCAAGAACGGCACCACGTCGTTCCAGCCCGAACTGGGCTACCGGTTCCAGATGAAGCTGAACGACAAGCCGTACGCGTTCACTGTGCAGAACGGCTTCCGCACCGCTGACGGTCGTCCGTACGGCGAAGGCGTTCAGTTTTCGCTCGAAGTTGATGGGGAGCGCTTCGACTACGACCTCGGCGGCTTCGGCTGGATGGTCCAGCTCAGCGCGCTGGGCGACTTCGATGGAGATGGCAAACCCGATTTCCTCTTCAACATCGGCGGCAACAACAGCGGCCATGAGGCGCTGATCCTGTCGACCCAGGCCAAGCCCGGCAAGAACCCGCCCACCGCCTATCTGAGCAGCATCGGGTGTTGAAGCGCGCCGCCCGTTGGCGGGTGGCGCTTGATTGCCTTGTCGACATTTGAGGCGGTTCTTCCCGGCAACTCAGCCAAACATCTGTCCACGCGCCATCCGGATCGATCTTCAACGATTTCGATCAAGTGTTTTCGCGGTCCCTGCGTTGTCGCCTCCGTTGACGAGAGCGAGTATTTGCCGGCCACCTGGCAATCGCTTTTCAAGACGACTACGGAGACTGTGATGCCGAGAGAAACTGTCGGATGTGCGGCCGCGGCCGCRTTCACCCTGACCATGGCTGCCACGTTCAGCGCCTGCGGCGGTGGAGGCGATGACCCAGGTCAGAAGAAGGGTCAGGCGAGCCTGGCGGTCCATGCGGAGCTGACGCAATCGGGCATCGCGGCGATCACGCAAAAGCGGGACGGCCAGCTGATCATCGGGTACCACCCGTTCTACCTGACCCCGACCTCGGTGCAGGTTGCCACACTGAATGCCGACCGCAAGTCGAGCACACCGTATCCGACGGCCGGCTCGGGGCTGCTGCAGAGCTGCCGCAACCCCGACGGCAGCTTCCTGCCAGCCGTCAACGGCCGGTACGACTTCTGCATCGACTGGGTGCTGGGCCTTCATGCCGATGCGAACGGCATCCTGTGGATTCTCGACTCGGCCAAGTCGACCGACCGGGCCGATCCGGTGCATCCGCGCCCGGCGGCGCTGCACGCGAAATACGTCGGCTGGGACACGAAGGCCAACCGGCTGTACAAGGTGATCGACCTCGACGCGGTCACCCTGCCGCAATCGCAGCACAACGACTTCGCCATCGACCTGAAGCACGGCGTGCTGGTGGCGGCCGACGAGGCGATCGGCGAAGCCTCCGAAGGCATCGGGATGACCGCGGCCCTGGTCGTCACCGACATCGCCACAGGCCAGAGCCGCCGGCTGCTGCAGGGTGATGTGCACGTGATTCCGAACACCGACCCGATCCGGTGGGTGGCGCAGGCGGGGCAGAAGCAAGCGTCGTGGGGCTTGCGCGTGGGCGTCGACGGCATCACGCTCGACAGGAACCAGGAGTGGCTGTACTTCTCGCCGCTCAGCAGCTACGAGATGTACCGGGTGCGCATGACCGATGTGCTGGACACGAACCTCAGCAATGTGCAGCTGTCCGCCAAGGTCGAGTTCTACGCCCACAAGCCCTACAACGGCGGGCTCACGATCGACGCCAACAACAACCTGTACCTGACCGAGGTCGGCCGGCACACGATCGGCATCATCCCGCCCGACACGCGCCAATACCGCGACTATGTGTCGGACCCGAACATGATCTGGCCGGATGGTGTGACCTACATCTCCGATGGCTTCATCTACTCGGGCGCCGCGCAGCTGATCCAGACAGGAGCCTTCCAGGCCAATGCCATTCCGACCGGCATCGCCAACAACGCAGCGCCGTACCGCATCTACCGCTTCCGGCCCGAGGCACCGGGCACGCCGGGCTCCTGACGCCCGACAATAATGGACCATGCACCTCGATGATCTCAGCCTGTTCCTGCGTGTTGCGCATGCACAGTCGCTGAG